>JABMRH010000103.1 GCA_013202725.1 Desulfobacteraceae bacterium | reverse complement strand
TGCAATACATGAAAACGGCAACTTTAACAATCCGATTGGACAATGACCTTGATGTCTTATTATCCAAGGCCAGCAAGCGATCTGGTAGAAACCGAAGCGAAATTGCTCGCGAGGCTTTGCGCCGACAACTACGGCTTGAACAATTCGAGGAAATCCGAAAAAGGATTATGCCCTTTGCTGAAGCACGCGGGTTTTTAACCGATGAAGATGTTTTCTCCCAAGTACCATGAAGGTCTTTCTTGATACTAATGTTTTGGTGAGTGCCACGGCTACAAGAGGCCTTTGTGCCGATTTATTGAGAGAAGTTCTTGCTTCTCACCACTTAATTGTATCTGATCCCCTGTTTATCGAATTAAAGCGAATTCTTCTCGATAAGTTTAATGTCCCAGGCGACCTGATTGCAGAGTTAATTGAAATACTCAAACAGGATGCACAGCTTTCAATTCCTGTTGATCTGCCTGATATTGACATAAAAGATAAGGATGATTTGATTATCCTATTATCTGCATTAAACGGCAATGCTGAAATATTTATTACTGGTGACAAAGAATTACTTAATTTGCATAAGGTGAAAAACATGGAAATTATTTCTCCAAGGATGTTTTGGGAGAAACTAAAGGCCCAATAATCGGATTAACTCTGACTGAAAAAGCCTGGCCTTTTTTAACGATGGATTTTTTATCAAAATATAGAAGGTTAGATAAAGACAAATATTTTTTCTTTGATCTGGAGAAATCTGTTTTGAGCTAAACCAATGGGTTTACTTCTCTTCTTTGGCATTCTTACACTAAAGTTCCCTTGCAATAGCCTTATATATATGTTAATTTATTAAAATAATAGTTTGTTATGTTAAAAAGGTTAATAAAAAAAAGGTTATAGTTGGTTGTCATCTTTGGGAGGATGGGGATTAAATGGATTTTGAGCTGTCAAGGTCGCAAA
The DNA here is from genome assembly GCA_013202725.1 of Desulfobacteraceae bacterium. Classification (GTDB taxonomy): domain Bacteria; phylum Desulfobacterota; class Desulfobacteria; order Desulfobacterales; family ETH-SRB1; genus Desulfaltia. The sequence goes on along the minus strand of JABMRH010000103.1, from coordinate 5,836 downwards.
AAGAAATTAAAAAAGCAGCAAAGGATTTTGCAAAGGGTGAATTCAGCAAGGAGCTTGTCCTTGAACTTATAAAAAAACATGAATTCCCAAAGAAGATCTGGGAAAAAGCGGCCGACCTTGGATTTATCGGCATTCACTTTCCTGAAGAGTATTCCGGACAGGGTCTTGGAGTTCTGGAGAATATTCTTGTCGCTGAAGAGTTCTGCTGTGGTGATTCCAGTATTGGAAGCGCTTTAATTCTTTCATCTTTTGCTTCTGAATGTGTTTTACGTTTTGGCAGTGATGAATTGAAAGAAAAATTTCTTCCGCTGGTAGCGGAAGGCAAAATGCTTTCCGCCGGCGCTTTTACCGAACCCGATCATGGTTCCGACATAACATTTATGAATACAACAGCGGTAAAGGACTCAGACGAATGGGTCGTTAACGGCGCTAAAGCCTTTATTACCAATGGCGGTCTTGCGGGCTTTTATACTGTTCTTTGCCAGACGGATTCTGATGCTGCGCCGAGTTACAGAGGCATCAGCATGATTCTTGTTGAGGCTGAGCGGGAAGGTGTAACTACAATGGATGCTGGAGAAAAGATGGGCATTCATTTGATGCCCACGGCAGAGGTGACTTTTAAGGATGTTCGTGTGCCATCATCACATCTTATCGGTAAAGAGGGAAGAGGCTTTTATCAAGTCCTGGAGTTTTTTGATGAAAGCAGGATTCTGATAGCCGCTCAGGCTCTTGGAATAGCCCAGGGAGCTTTTGATCGGGCTCTGGCATATGTTAAGCAAAGGGAGCAGTTTGGGAAAAAAATCGCTCAATTCCAGGTTACGCAGCATAAACTCGCTGATATGGCCACAAAAATAGAGCTCGCAAGACTTATAACCTATAAGGCGGCCTGGAACTTTGACCAGGGTCGTATCGATCCCAAACTGACATCTATGGCCAAGATGTTTGCCGCCAGGACTGCCGTGGAGGTTGCCGACGAAGCAATACAGTTGCTGGGCGGATATGGGTATATGGCCGATTACGAAGTTGAACGCTTTTACCGTGACGCTAAAATTACCGAAATATATGAAGGCACAAAGGAAATTCAGAAAAATACCATTGCAAGCGCCGTTATCGGGAGATTGAAGTAGTTTGTAGCCGAACACGAAAAGCAGTTAAATCATAAAAAAGGAGTATGCTATGTTTGATCTTATTAAAAAAACTATGTTGACCGGCATTGGCCTCGCCCTTAAAACCAAGGATGAAGTGGAAAATTTAGCGGAAGACTTAATAAAACAAGGGAAGTTGTCTGAAACAGAAGGAAAAAAGTTCTTAGAAGAGATCAAGGGAAAATATGAAGATTCGCAAAAGAAGCTGGAACAAAGGGTGGAGAAAACAGTAAAAAAGTTGATAAAAAAGGCGGATTTGGTAACCGCAGATGAGTTAAAGGGTTTGAAAAAAGAGATAAGGGAGCTGAAAAAAGCTGTCAGCGAAAAAGCGTAGAGCGTGGAGCAGAGAGCGCAGAGCATGGAGCGTAGAGATATATGTTTAGCATACGAAAAATCGGAATTATAGGTCGCACCTATCGCCACCTGCAACGCTATAGACAGATCCTGACCGTTCTTTTCAAGTATGGATTCGGCGATCTTGTTGAAGTGCTGAAGATAGAGCAGTATATAGAAATCGGCCTTAATCTGATATCAAAAAAGCGCCGCGATCGTCTTGAAAAGCTTTCAAGGGCGGAGAGGGTCAGGCTGGCTTTTGAAGAACTGGGGCCGACCTTTATTAAGCTCGGCCAGATACTCTCCACTCGTCCTGATCTTGTTCCGGTTGATTTAGTAAATGAACTTTCCAAGCTTCAGGATATGGTGCCCCCGTTTCCTTTTGACGAAGCAAGGGAGATCATAAAGGTTGAATTAGGCGCAGTGCCGGAAGAGCTCTTTGCATCTATCGACAAAACCCCTATAGCATCGGCATCGATAGGGCAGGTATACAGGGCGGAATTAAAAGATGGCGAAGATGTGGCGGTTAAAGTTCAGCGTCCAGGTATAAAAAAGATTATTGAGGTTGACCTTGAGATCATGTTCCATCTGGCAACCCTTATGGAAAATCATGTGGAAGAGATGGAGCTGCATCGGCCGGTCAAAATTGTTGAGGAGTTTAGCAGAACACTTGAAAGGGAAATAGACTATTCCATAGAAGCAACACACATGGAGAGGTTCGCGCGGGAATTTTTAAATGACCCCACTATATATGTTCCAAAAGTATTTCGAGACACTTCGACATCTCGCGTTCTTACAATGGAGTTTGTGGACGGTATAAAGATTTCTGAAATCAGCAAGCTTGATGATGCGGGATATGACAGAAAAATTATTACCGCCCGCGGAGCCGACCTTTATTTAAAGCAGGTGTTTGATAAAGGTTTTTTTCATGCTGATCCTCATCCCGGCAATATTTTTGTGCTGCCAAACAATGTTATATGTCTGCTCGATTTTGGAATGATGGGCACTGTTGACAGGCAGACACGGGAGGACTTTGTCGATCTTATCGATAGCGTGGTACATAAAGACACTTTAAGGGTAACCCGTTCACTGCTGGAAATAACCGACCATGATGAAGATCCTGATATCATATTGCTTGAAAGAGATCTGTCAGACTTCATTGAGCAGCACCTTTACAAGCCGTTGAAAGATATTGAAATTGGAAAAATGCTTCAGGGCCTGCTCGAAGTAGCATCCCGTTACCGTCTCAGGATACCGCCCAATATCTTTCTTATGATGAAGGTGTTCGGCTCAATAGAAGGGGTCGGGCTTATGCTTGATCCGGATTTTGACATGATAACGCGGGCAACGCCATTTATTGAAAGGGTAAAGAGCGCAAGGTTTTACCCCAAAAGGATTGCCGGCGATATAGTAACTCTTGTTGCCGAACTGCTTAAATTTATACAGCAGTTTCCCAAGGATGCTCTTGATATTACCCGCCTGATTAAACAGCAGAAATTAAGCGTTAAATTTGTACACCAGGGTTTTGAGCCCGTGCTTTATACCTATAACCAGATAAGCAACAGGATATCATTTTCAATCATTATTGCGTCACTTATCATCGGTTCAGCCCTGATAGTTTTTGCAAAAACCCCTCCGCTGTTTCACGGATTATCTATAATCGGCATTATAGGGTTTATCTCTGCCGCGATAATGGGGATATGGCTTCTTGTGGCTATTTTAAGAAAAGGAAGATTATAAATTACAGTATTGTATAACCCGGTCCTTCTCCGCCTTCCGGGCATGTCCAGGTTATGTTTTTATAAGGATCCTTTATTTCACACGTTTTACAGTGCAGGCAATTAGACGGGTTAAGTTTAAGCCGTCTTTGGGAGCCGTTCTCATTTGTCTCGATTTCGTAAACATTACCAGGGCAGAATCTTATACAGGGGCATTGATAGGTAATATAACATTCATTCATGCACAGATTTTGATCATGGATAAGAATATGGCACGGCTGGTCCTCTCTGTGCATGGTCTTTGACAGATAAACTCCTGTAAGTTTGTCAACATATAAAACACCGTCAAAAAGCTTTTTGTCGGAATCTACCCTTTTAAAGTCTTTAGTATCCGCTTTTACAGGCCGAAATGTTTTGTAATCTTCTTCAACAGGCATTTTGTCACATATTCCGCGTCCTTTTGTGAAATACTGGGCGCCAAGATGGATAAATTTTGTCAATCCTTTTTTTGACATGGCCTGGGAAAAGTTTCTTCCTTCATAAAGTTCTTCTTTTAACCGGCTTTTTTCAAACAATTCATGATAATTATCGAGTGTTTCCTGTGTAAAGCTGTTTTTTTCACAGGCTTTTATGATTGTCTCTGCTGCCAGCATACCGGATTTCATGGAAACATGTATGCCCTTTAACCCCGGAGTATTCTGCATTGACGCACTGCCGCCGATGAATAGTCCGCCATTAACAGCGAGCCTGGGAATAGTATAATATCCTCCGGTGGAAACTGTCCTTGCTCCCTGTTCGATTACCTTACCGTTTTGAATGATTTTTGATACCAAAGGATGACGTTTGAATTTAATAAATTCCTCATACAGGTCAAGCATAGTCTCCTGATATGAAAGACCCGCAATAAATCCCAGAGATGCTTTGTTGTCTTCCATTTCATAAATAAAACCGCCGCCAGGTGTATTAATGCCCAGCGGGTAGCCGAAGGTATGAATATCATTCCCTTTGCTGGTCTTAAAATAGTTGTTTTCAGGCAGTTGTATAACCTCTTTGATGCCTGTTTCGAAAACCTGCGGCATTTTTCCGGAGAAGATATCAAATTTTTCTGCAATATTCCGCATAAGACTTCCCTTGGAGCCTTCTCCGAACACAGTAACCTTGGCCAATATATCTATTCCGGGCTCAAAATTGCTTTTAGGCTTACCTTCTTTGTCAAGCCCCTTGTCTCCTGTGCGTATTCCGATGATTGACTCATTATTTAGAGAGTAAAGGACCTCTTTTCCCGCAAAACCCGGAAAGATGTTTACTCCAAGCTCTTCGGCAATTTCCGCAAGCCATCTTGTAAGCCGTGAAAGGCTTATAATGTAAAAGCCTTTGTTTCGCATATATCGCGGCGTATAAGGGAGACGATAATATCTGCTTTCGGTCAGAAAATAAAATTCGTCTTCTCTTACGGTTGTTTCAATTGGGCATCCTCTTTCAAGAAAATCAGGGATAAGCTCCTTTAATGCAACAGGGTTCAACACAGCTCCACTCAAAGCGTGCGATCCTATTTCAGCCCCTTTTTCAATAATGGCAACCTCAAGGTTAATCCCTTTTTGTTTGGAGAGCTGCATTAATTTAATGGCGCCGGCAAGGCTTGCGGGGCCGCCTCCAACAAAAAGCACATCAAAATCTATCTGTTCTCGCTTTTCATTCATTTTTTTACAATACCATCGCCCTTAACTTATTTAAATTGGTTTTATCATAATCGCAAGTCACATTTTCTTTTGGGGTTTCAATAATCTTTGGGATGTTTTTAAATCTTTTGTCGTTCATAAAATATTCAAACGCTTTTAAGCCAATAAATCCCTGCCCAATATGTTCATGCCGATCAATCCTTGTACCCAGGTCCTTTTTTGAGTCATTTAAATGTATAAAATATAGATGGTTAATGCCTATTATACTATCGAAAAGGTTTATTGTTTTTCTGTATGACTTGATATTCCTGATATCATAGCCAGCCGCAAAGATATGACATGTGTCAAGGCAGATTCCCATTTTTTCTTTATTTTCTATTAAATCTAATATCGAGGCAAGCTGTTCAAAGGTATGCCCGATGCTTGAGCCTTGGCCTGCAGTGGTTTCAAGCAGGAGGTGTGAATCTATATCAGGTGTTTTAGCAAATATATCATTTATGCTTTCAGCTATCCTGTTGATTCCCTCTTTTTCCCCTTTTTCCATATGAGAACCCGGGTGAAGCACGACAAAAGGGATGCCTAACATTGAAGATCTGATAAGTTCTTGTTTAAGCGCATGAAGCGACATGCCGTGCTTCTTCTTTTCATAACCTGCAAGATTTATAAGATATGAGGTATGTGAGGCGATTGCTTTGATACCGGTTATTATTTTTGCCTGTTCAAAGAGTTCTACCTCCTCTTGCGTTAGTATGCGTTGCTTCCAGGCGCTGGCAGATTGCGTAAAAATCTGAAGAACATTGCATTTTAGCGCCTTTGCCTCATACAGAGCGTTGTGCAGGCCCTTTGCAATTGAAAAATGCGCTCCAAGCAGGCAGGAATCCTTTATAACCCTTACTTTTTCTGTATTTTTTCGATGCATGTGGTTTTCAACTCTTTTGATGCTGACAAATTTATTATAATT
>JABMRH010000102.1 GCA_013202725.1 Desulfobacteraceae bacterium | reverse complement strand
TCTATTTCATTGCGGTTCTTATAATAAACAAATTATAATAAAATTACAAAAATGGTTTTTATGTGAGGGTCAATATTATGAAAAGAAAACATCGCATAATAAAAATATCCTTGTTGCTGATAATCATGTTTGCAAGCCTTTGTCTTTTCGGATGCGTAGCTGTCGGCAAAAAAACTGCAATTATTTCCGATATCAAAATCGCCTTTAAAGGGACTTATAAGGTTGATCCATACATGGAAAAGAATATGCCGCGGACTGTCGCTATTCTTCCATTTATTGATGAATCAAAAAGCCAAAAAGGGACTGAAATTGTACGCAGGGGTTTTTATAACCATATCAGCTCACTCCCATATAAAGACATGGAACTGTTCCGTGTTGATCACCTGCTTAGAAAGGCAGGACTTGATGATCCTGTCACCATAAGCAATACCTCCCCTGAAGCCCTTAAAGAGATCCTGAATGTAGATGCCGTTATTTTCGGCACTATCTCAAATTTTGACAAGTTCTTTGCAGGCATTTATTCACAGGTTTCGGTTGGAGCTGAAATAAAGATGTATGATACAAAAGGGCATTTTTTGTGGAAAGGGAAACATGTGGCCCGCATACACGAGGGAGGCATTTCTACCACCCCTGTCGGCATTGTTGCCTCAATTATCGCCGCGGCCATGAATATAAGAGACATACAACTGCTTAGAGCATGCGACGATCTTTTCAGGGAGATGGTCAAAACAATTCCTGCTGTGAAATATGCCGAAGCGCTCCGAAAACCGCATATTGAGATGCTGGCACAGGATTCAAAAGGAGAGCCCAGAAAAGCCGGCGATATAATCAAGGTGGCATTAAAAGGTGATCCAGGAATGCAGGCGTGGTTTGATATGGGTGGTTTCAAAAAAGGTATTGACATGGAAGAGGTTGAACCCGGCGGATATGTAGGATCTTACAGGGTAGTGCCGGGAGACAATATAAAGGATGTTGTTGTTACAGGGTATTTATCCGATGATGCCGGTAATACAACAAGCTGGGTTGATGCAACCCGAACCGTAACACTTGATACAACTCCGCCAAATGCCCCAAAAAATCTGACAGCTACAAGTCGTGATAATAGAGTTGTGTTAAGCTGGGATAAAAATACAGAAGATGATCTTTCAGGGTATATAGTTTACAGGAGCGATACTCCGCTCAGCGGTTTCAAGAACATAGGACAGACTGAGTTTACCGGGTTTGAGGATGAGAATGCAATAAATTTAACAACCTGTTATTATAAAATTTCTGCCATTGATCTGGCTGGGAATGAAAGCAGCAATGATGGGCCGGTTACAGGCACGGCAGTGCCTCCAGGCCCTACTTATGTGAAAGGCAACCTGGAAAAGAATACAATATGGTATGCTGGAGCAAGCCCATATATTATTGAAGATACAGTAATTGTTTCAGAAAGATGCTCTCTTTTAATAGAGCCAGGCACAATAATTAAATCCAGTGGAGGCGGCCTGGTTATTAGAGGCGGAATAATTGCAAGCGGCGGTAAAACTCAGGTAATTACCTTTTTATCAAGCAATGAAAGTGTTGGGGAAAATGTTGGGGAAAGTGTTTGGGAGGGAATTTTATTTGACAGCGTTAAGGGTGATAAGAATCTGCTTGCATTTTGCCGGATCAAAGATGCAGCCACAGGGGTTGAAATTAAGTCATCATCGCCGGAGATCAGAAACTGCGAATTTGTGAAAAATGATATCGGCATTAAAATTATCGGAGGTTTTTCAAATCCACAAATAGAAGAATGCATAATTCACGACAACAGCTCTACTGGCATTGAGATTATAGATGGAGCAAGAGTTTCCATCACAAATAACCGCATAAACAATAATAATGCAGGGCTTTTGATTCAGGATGCAGGATCGGTTTCAGTAAAAGGTAATTTAATAATTAACAACAAAGGTTGCGGCATTGTTGTTAAAAATAGCCAGGCAGCAATTTCAAAAAATAATATTTATGATAATACTCCGTCCGACATGGAAGGGGCCTTCCATGGCAAAGCCGCTGATGCTGATGATAACTGGTGGGGTAAAGCTGATTGGCATGACCTTTTGTCCAATACAACCGGGCGGATAAATATCAAAACAATCCTCGATGGTCCGTATCCTGACGGGAAACCGATCGCTATTCCGGTTATAACGGAAAATCCTGGCGGACGGATCGATACCGATTCTATCCTTGCATTCTCTGACAGCCCTTACAGAATAACAAACGACCTGATACTGGATAACGGTGCAACACTTTATATCCAGCCCGGGGTTATGCTTTTGTTTGACAAGCAGTTTTCGATTATAGCAAAAAACGGAGGCGTAGCTGCCAGAGGAACAAAAGACAACCCGATTATATTTACATCTTCAGGCTCTTCCCCTTCGCCCGGAGATTATAGACATGCCGTATGTTTTTCAGAACCGACCAAAGTCAGCAGCTTTTTTAAATACTGCAAATTTGAATATGCCACAACAGCTATAGATGTCCGGCATGGAATGCCTGAAAT
>JABMRH010000101.1 GCA_013202725.1 Desulfobacteraceae bacterium | reverse complement strand
ATTTTAGATGTCATTTCGAGGACCGAAGCGACGAGAAATCTTGTTATAAAACAAATAGTTAAAGATTTCTCCCTGCGGTCGTAATGACAAGTGTCGTTGTAGGGTTACTTATGAATAGATAACATTTAACGACAGCGGGGGATATTTCCACACGCCTGGTTTTGGAAGTATATGCTGGCCGCTGACCGTCAGCATATAAAAATCAGGGATAAGTTCCCTCAGTTTGCCGTCGTCAGGAGGTTTGGCCTGGCCTGTAAATGAATAGGTGGTCTGGAAAATAAATACGCCATTTTTTTTGTTTCGGGAAACCATATAGTTCTTCTTGAAAGTCTGCAGCGCAAGATTATTATCCTCTGCAGTCTGTTTTATTTCTTCCTCTGTGAGCTTCATTAGAACCGATTTAGAGGTTCCCCTTTCAGAAATGCGTATAAGAGCTCTTGATTCACTGCTTCCTGCATACACGGTTGAGATACATGGAAGCCTTTTCAAATACTGGGATGCCACAATAGCTGCTGTTCTTCTTCCTCCGGACATTACAGGGAGCCCGTAATATCCGAAAAACTTTTTCTGTATATCTTCAGCGTATTTATCCCCTTTTTCATACAGGTCCTTTGATATATATCGAAGACTTTGCGCAAGATCTTCTGCTGCCTCAGCAATAGGCCAGTCTATTTTAACATGAAAGTGGGAAAGATCATATCGGTCTCTGGCCTTGCTGGCCGGATTCCTTTGAATAAGAAGGGAATAATCAACCGGAAGAAGAACCCTTAAAAAATTAAAAAAATGGACATACTCCAAGTGTTTTTGGTTCCTGTCAAACTTTTTTGAAAGAGGAAGGGTCTTGGAGAGAACTAAATTAGCCTTTGTGGTTTTGTTAACGTCAAAGAATCTAATATATTTCTTGTGGCTTGCAGGTAGTGTATTCTCAATAAAGATTACAAGAAATGTATTCTGGCATTCGTATTCAATAGCCGGGATGCGAGCGCGTGGTTTGAGTTCCCGTTTTTCAACAAAGGGATAAGGGAGTTTTTTGTTGGTAAAATTTGTATAGGAATCTATTAGAGCATACTGGATCATGAATTGATCAAGCTCATCTCTCAAAAGCTCGTAATATGAGCGTCTTAATCTATTTGCCTGGCTAAGTTCCTCCCTTACGCTCCAGAATGCAAGTTTTTTTTCCACTGTACTGGTCAATCTTCAAGCCCCGTTGAGCCCCGTTGTATATTTATCATTGGCAACTATGATTTTAATTATCATCATTTACTTCAATCGTCAACAGCCGATTATTTATTGTTAAACTTTTCCACCCACTGATAAAGAGTTTCTCTGTGCCTGTATGCAAAGAGGGTAATAACAACGCTTAAGCCAAGGACAATGGCGAACAGCTTATAATTTTGTTCGTAAATTGATGCCCCCTGAAGGCTTAGCATAAATGTTCCAGGCATACGTCCTATGCAGGCAATAATAATGAAAACCTTGGCAGGAATAGCGCTCAAGCCTAAGAAAAAACAAAAATAGTCTTTTGGAAAACCTGGAAAAACAAATAAAATGAAAGAAACAAAAATCCCCTGACGTTTAAAAATAGTGTCGAATCTGTTTAAATAAATGCTCGGGATAAGCTTCCTGATATAATGTTTTCCCAGAAAGCGGCCGATAGTAAAATTGATCAACGATCCTATAGTTAGAGCTAAACTGGAATACAAGAAACCTTTGGTTGCCCCGAACAGATAGCCTCCGATAAAGCCTGTAGCTTCGCCGGGTACAGGAGCAAAGAGCACCTGGAGCGTCTGAATGATCATAAAAATTACAGGCGCTGCCATGCCGAATGATGTGATAAATGTTTTGGCCTTTTCTCTGTCAATAAAAAGATTATAACATTGCGCAGCGCTTTCCCATAATTGCATTCTGTATAAATAACCCGGCAATGCAAGGGAGAGTAAAATTATAAGTATTAAAGCAATATGTTTACCGGAAAAAGATTTTAGGGCCATTTTTTTCAGAGTCTTCCATGGCGGCTACTGCAGGCAATATCTTTCCTTCTAACATGGTGAGAAATGCCCCTCCGCCTGTTGAAATATATGTTATCCTGTCGTTTGCCACTTCTTTATGGATAGCGACATCTGTATCGCCGCCGCCGACAATAGTGAGGGCATAGCAGTTGGCTACAGTGTGGACCATGGCAATTGTGCCCCTGCTGAAAGAGTCGATTTCAAACACACCCATGGGGCCGTTCCAAATTACTGTTTTTGCGTTATGAAGAGCTTCGGAAAAGAGCAAAGAGGTGGCAGGGCCTATATCCATGGCCATCCAGTTTTCAGGGATCTCCTGTATAGGCACTACCTTTGTTTGAGCTTTTGGATCAAAGCGTCTTGCGACTACGGCATCAACCGGAAGATAGAACTTAATTTTGCGTTTGGCGGCTTTTTCCATGATTGATCCGGCTGTCCCTACAAGATTTTCTTCGATTTTTGATTTTCCAACATCATAGCCTTTGCTTTTCAAGAAGGTGTTTGCCATGGCTCCGCCGATTATGAACTTATCAACATGATCCAGCATGTTATCTAATGCCATAAGCTTGTCAGATACTTTTGCGCCGCCGATAATTGCGACAAGAGGACGTTGCGGACTGGCCATTATTTTTTCAAAATAACCGACTTCTTTTTGAAGCAGGAAGCCGGCAACCGAGACAGGCGCATATTTTGTAATAGCCACGACAGAAGCGTTGACACGGTGTGATACGGCAAAAGCATTATTTACATACACATCACAAAGCGATGCAAGCTCTTTGGCAAATTTGTTGTTATTTTCCTGTTCTTTTCGATGGAATCGTAAGTTTTCAAGAAGAACAATATCGCCTGCTTTCATGGCTGATATAAGCGATTTTACATCAGGGCCTATACAGTCGTTTGCCATCTTCACATCTTTTTCAAGCAGCCTGCCCAACCGTTTGGCTATTGGTTTAAGGCTTAGTTCAGGCGATTTCCTTCCTTTTGGCCGGCCAAGGTGCGAAGCTATTATCAACTTTGCATTATTATCAAGAGCATATCTTAATGTGGGCAAAACAGACCGAATCCTGGTGTCATCCATAATATTTTGCTGTTCGTCCATAGGGACATTAAGATCGACCCTGATAAAAACCCTCTTGTTTGTAATATCTATTTCTTTGATTGATTTCATTATATACTCCTGGTTCTGAATAATTTTAAATTTTCAGTTTTGAATTAAAAACTCATAATTCAAAATTTAAAAATAGAGCGAAGCGATTCATTAACTTTAGCTCACTTCAAACTTTTTCTGTTTTTGCGCTTTTTTCCTTTATCCTGCGGCTTAAGACCTTTTTTTGGGACCATCTATCCAGAAAACCTATCATGCCCGACTCATATGCCCTGTCTACAAACTCTTCACGGACCTTGAGCCCTCCCAATTCCTTCATGGCTGATCTCAAACATTCTGTTTTATGGGGACACTCAAGGCAAGCCTCCGGAGTGGTTCTCAGACCATCATCCGCTTTTGGGAAAACAACGTCAATAATTCCAAAACAGGATGGATATTTCTTCTTTTTATCTTTCATTATTTTTAATTATTCAGCCACAGATTTACGCTGATCATCACTGATATTTTTT
>JABMRH010000100.1 GCA_013202725.1 Desulfobacteraceae bacterium | reverse complement strand
GAGGTCTGGAAGATAGATAATGAGGCGCTTTCCTATCCGGATGCAGAAGCGATCCGGACGATTCTTGTCCGAATTTTACCGGAAGGAGCGATAATCATAATACCTCACAATACATTTGGAATGGATCTGGCCCCTGGTTTATCCATAAAGCTTGATGCCGCCTATCTTCCTGATGCTGTCGATATAGAGGGGGTTGATGAAAACCGGCTGAAAGCCGTCCGCCAGGAGTACAGCGGACAGGTCAGCACACATGTTGTTTGCGATATCTCCGGCGGCGCTGTAATAACAGCCCGTCCGGGGTCGTTTAAGGCAGAAGAAACCAAAGCGGCAGGCGGTCAGGTTGTTGACAAGACAGCCGAAGCCCTGGAAGGAGGATTCCCTGAAGCCGGTCGCCGGTTTATCGAGGTTGTTGAAGCCGAAGTCGGGGATGTTGATATAACCAGGTCCGATATTCTTGTGTCTGTGGGCAGGGGAATCGAAGACGAGGATAATATGGAAATTGTATATGATCTTGCCAGGGCTATGGGCGGAGATGTTGCATGTTCCAGGCCTGTTGTGGATGCAAAATGGCTTGAAAAATCACGGCAGGTCGGCACCTCAGGAAAAACAGTTAAACCAAAAGTCTATATGGCTTTAGGCATAAGCGGTTCATTCCAGCATCAGGGCGGTATAAAAGGCTCGCCTTTCATGGTAGCGATAAATAAGAATCCAAAGGCTCCAATCTTTCAGGCCGCAGATGTAGGGGTTGTAGCGGATATACTCGATTTTGTCCCGGAGCTTACCGACAAGATAAATGAGATGAAATAAGCTCGACAGAAACACTTTAGACTTTTGAAAATTTGTAAGTATCCACCGCTCGCTTCGCTCAAGACACAGAGATCGCAGAGAAAATTCTAATGCTGCACATGTTTATATGGTTATAAACCAATTTAAATTAACGGAACGGGACTTTTTACGACACCATTAAGATTGATTCTTTATAGTATTATAGAGATCAAAGGCCTTTTCCGGGGTTTCATTATCATGGACAACAGCCCGTACAGCCTGGATCATCGCGACCGGAGACTCGGACTGGAAGATATTGCGTCCCATGTCAACCCCGCCGGCGCCCTGCTGAACTGCGTTATAAGCCATTGTTAAGGCGTCAAGTTCAGGTATTTTCTTCCCTCCGGCCATGACAATGGGAACAGGGCAGGAGGATGTGACGGTTTCAAAGCCTTTTTCAATATAGTATGTCTTTATGTAATGTGCTCCTAATTCAGCGCAAATCCTGACAGCAAGTCTGAAGTAGCGCGCATCGTGGTTCATGTCCTTGCCGACTGCGGTCACCGCCAGGGTCGGAATTCCATAACGCATTCCAATATCCACCATGGTGGTCATGTTTTTGATCGATTCCCTTTCATGTTCGCCGCCGATGAATACCTGGACAGCCATGGCGCAAACATTGAGACGTATGGACTCCTCGATATCCACGGCAATATCTTCATTGGAAAGTTCCTTTAGAATGCTTGTCCCGCCGGAAACTCTCAGAACAATGGACTTTGTCGTTGTTGGAGGAACAAGGCTCCTTAATATACCCCGTGTTAACATAAGTGTGTCCGCATAAGGAACCAGCGGAAGAATGTTTATGTCAATCCGTTCCAGGCCTGTGGTCGGGCCCTGGAAATAACCATGGTCTACGGCCAGCATGACTGTGCGGCCGGATTCAGGGTTAAAGATCCGGGCAAGCCGGTTTTTAATACCCCAGTCAAGAGAATTTGATCCTTTTAGAAAAAAACCTTCTGTTTTCTGGGGAATATCTGAATAAAACTTTTTAGCCTCTTTTATTTCATCTACATCAGGCATTTTCCTCTCCTTTCTATATTATGTTTTTTTACCACGAAGCATGAAGAACACAAACGAGCGCATTCCCTGTCCCGCCCAAAAGCGGGGCTGCAGGGAATATTCAAATACAAAGCGACCGGGGCAGGCACATCGGATTTTTCTACAGCATGAATATACCCGTTCCAGAACTTTGCTATTGCTTCAGAAGATGTTCTATCCTTGACTATGGGCCTTTGTTATGATATTTATACCAAACTCATCTATATTTCAATAAAGTAAGAAAAAATGATTCACGTTATGCAGAATCATTATATAGAATAATAGACAGATTCTGCCAAGCATTCTTTTTAACCATTCTGTCCAATATACTGTTAGTTTCCAAGGGGAGATAAATAATGCCTTTCGATTGGGCGACATTTGGATCAGCGATAACGGGAGCCCTCGTCGGTGGTGCAATAGCTGGCTACTTTGCTCTTCGAAGTACAGACAAGAACTACAAAAACCAACTGAAACAAGGTCGAGAAAACGAAGAGAAGCTCATAAAAGGACTGTTGCAGGCAATACATGACGAGTCATTAAAACATACACCTTGGCAAAAGGCATGATTGACTCTTTCCGCATGAACAACGATCTAAATCAGAAGTTCGAGATTTATAATTTATTACAAAAGGAGAGATTAGAATGAAGATCTATGTAGGAAATTTGTCGTACGAGATCACCGAAGAGGACTTACGGCTGGCTTTAGAAGAATTCGGACAGGTTGAATCCGCCACCATTATAAAAGACAAGTATAGTGGTCAATCAAAAGGATTTGGATTCGTGGAGATGCCTGCTAAGGCTGAAGGTCAATCTGCAATCGATGGACTAAATGGCAAAGATCTAAAAGGAAGAACGCTTAACGTAAATGAGGCGCGCCCTCGCACAGAAAGTCCCCGTGGTAGAGGAGGGCGAGGTGGTAGCCGTCGTTTCTAGTCGTCGGCATACAATAGTAACATGATCGAAATATTGCTTAACAAGTCACTCGGGACCAACTGAAAAATAATTAACGCGTTTTTCGGCGGCATAGCTTTTCGTTAATGGTTTCGGAGCTGGCTTAAAGTAGTAGCTCCGGTTACAGTTCTCCTTGTCCAGATTTTCAATCTTATGCTAAATTCTAACGTTCATTTGTAACACCCCGGCTTATATAAGTTGACCCTCCTCTTACCATCCCTAAAGGCCGGGGTACATGCTATCTGCTTGCACGCTTGACGTAAATTTTGTAATAACGGTCATGTCTATTTACCTATGGATAGAGTACTAAAAGATTGCGTAAAAATATTAGAAGTTTCAACAACCATTTAAACTAAGGCCATAATAATCACACTGTTTATTCATTGTTTAAATTAGTTATTAATTCAATTGACTTGATTTATACATGTTGTGCTTATATATTTACATGGTGGTATTGGAGAAACCCAATTGAGGATAATCAGACCCGATAGCACTTAAAAGAAAAATTAATACAAGCTTTGTTAATCACGATTAATTTTTCTAATATATGATAAATACAATCCGTAAATAAACGAGAGGTAATTAATGGGTCAACAACAGTTATTATTAATTGTATTGGGTACGATTATTGTTGGTGTAGCGGTTGTAGTTGGGATCAACATGTTTGGACAAGGTGCCGTTAACGCTGAACGCGATGCATTATTACAGGATGTCAACTCAATTGCATCGAATGCAGCTGCTTATTGGCGTAAACCTGCTGCATTGGGAGGCGGAGCCAGAAGTTTTGTTGGCATCACTAAT
>JABMRH010000099.1 GCA_013202725.1 Desulfobacteraceae bacterium | reverse complement strand
CTATTTACCTCTTCAGGCCGAGCTCCGGTTTCATCTAACATCTCTTTCGTAAGCGTCATTATGGATAGTTTGCCGTTTTTTGATATCTCTATAGAACCAAGCGCCTTATGTAAAAGTTTTATGTAACCCGGGGAAAAAGTTTCATATACATTCCTGGCAACATAATACGGATCGACACCGATCTCTATCATTTCCTTACAGATTGTAAAAGCCGGTTTGTTTGTATTTGAAAAACGGAATGAACCTGTATCGGTTAAAATCCCGGTATATATCAGGGTGGCAACATCTTTGCTAATGGGCAATTTCATCTGCTTTAAAAGACGGTATATGATTTCAACAGTAGCGCATGCAGAAGAATCTATTAATTGAAAATCGCCAAAGCTGGTATTGGAAAGGTGATGGTCAATATTGATAAGGACCGGAATACGGCTTACAAATGAAGCTGCCTTCCCCACACGATGCAAATCGCCACAATCAAAAACAATTGCGGTATCATATATAGCTTGCCTGTCAATGTGCCGCACAATGCGTTTGACTGAAGGCAAAAAACGATAAACAACAGGAATAGAGCTTTCGTTATAAAGAGTCGTTTCTTTTTGCAATGAATCAAGTAAAAGCCCCATGGCAATCAGAGAGGCTATCGCATCTCCATCCGGATTCACATGGGAACAAAGAAAAACATGATTACTATTTTTCAATTGCCGTATTATCTGGTTCATCATCGGCTTTTATTAATTTCAACACATTATCTATGTGCGATCCATAATCAAAAGATTCATCATAAAAAAATTTCAGATCAGGCATGTAACGCAAGCCCAGTTTAGCGGCAAGAGTTCGTTTTATATATCCAAGAGCGCTCTTAAAACCTTGGACTGCCTCTTTTCTGCTTGTTTTAGCTCCTGAAGAAACAAAGTATACACGGGCAATCCTTAAATCTTGAGACATCTTTACGCTGGTAATCGTAACCATCTCAAGACGAGGATCTTTAATACTTTTTTTCAGCAATTCCGACAGATTTTTTTGTACCTGGCCGCTTACTCTATCGGATCGTGAAAAGTATTTCATAAATTGATAATCTCCATTTTACTATCAATTATTTCGGCCAGCCCCAACTCATCCGCCAGGTTGAATATTTTGTCAATCTTAGAGTTAATCACCGCCTTGCTGTTGCCGACCAAAACAAATCCTATATCCGCTTTTTGATGGATATTATTTGAGCCGACCTCTGCAACCGAAACATTAAAATTGTTTCGCAACCGGCTGATAATCGATTTAACAATTTTTCTTTTGCCCTTTAAAGAACGACAGTCATGCAGCCTGAATGTAATAATCCCTGAACCGACAACCATATTTACTCTTCCAGTTCCGGCTTAATTTCTTCCAGGTAGTAGCATTCAATTATATCACCAACCTTGATGTCGTTGTATTTTTCAATGCCGATTCCGCATTCATAGCCGCTCTGTACCTCCTTGGCATCATCTTTAAAACGGTGCAGCGAAGAAATCTTGCCGTCATAACAGATAACGTCGTCTCTAAGAACGCGCGCGGATCTTCCTCGTTCAACCTTTCCATCGGTCACATAACAACCGCCGACTTTACCGATTTTGGGGATATGAAAAACTTCGCGAATTTCGGCTCTGCCCAGGATCCGTTCTTCAAAAGTAGAAGACATCATACCAAGGATAGCATCCTTGATCTCCTTGATAACATTATAAATAATCTTATAGTGACGTATATCGACACTTTCCTCATTTGCATACGCCTGAACCTTTGGTGTTGAGCGTACGTTAAAGCCGATAATTATCGCTTTTGATACCGCGGCCAGGGAAATATCCGATTCGGTTACGGTTCCGGTAGCTGCATGGGTGATATTTATTTTAACTTCATCATTGGAAAGTTTTGTGAGAGAATCCGTAAGCGCCCCAATAGAGCCTTGCACATCTGTCTTTATTATAAGATTCAACTCCTTAATTTCGCCTTCCTGCATAGTCTCATAAAGTTCTTCAAGGCTTAGTCCTAATCTGCCTGTTTTTGCCAGATCTCTGGATCGCTGCTCCCGGACACGATGCAAGCTGACCTGTTTTGCGTTTTTATCATCGGAAAGAGCAATAAAATCGTCTCCGGCATCAGGCACACCGGAAAGACCGATTACCTCCACGGGCATTGACGGCCCCGCAGATTTAATCATATTCCCCTTATCGTTCAATATTGCGCGAACTTTTCCGTGATGTATTCCGCAAACTACAGGGTCGCCTACACGAAGAGTGCCTTCCTGTACAAGCACTGTGGCAACCGCCCCTCTGCCGGGGTCAATTTTCGCTTCAACCACATGACCATTTGACAGCTTGTCAGGATTGGCTTTTAGCTCCAACAATTCCGCCTGAAAGAGTATCATCTCAAGCAGATCGTTTATACCGCTATTCTCCTTGGCGGAAACATTAATAAAGAAAACATCTCCTCCCCAATCCTCAGGCACAAGTTCCAGATCGGCCAGTTCACGTTTAACGCGTTCAGGATCCGCATCTGGTTTGTCGATCTTGTTAACGGCTACAATTATCGGCACTTCTGCGGCTTTTGAGTGATTGATAGCCTCGATCGTCTGTGGCATAACACCGTCGTCGGCAGCAACAACAAGAACTACAATATCTGTAACTTTGGCCCCGCGGGCACGCATTGCAGTAAAAGCTTCATGCCCTGGAGTGTCTAAAAAGACGATTTCACCTTTATCTGTAGAAACACAATATGCGCCTATGTGTTGTGTAATACCACCGGATTCGGTATCGGTTATATTGCTCTTACGTATCGCATCGAGGAGAGATGTTTTACCATGATCCACATGGCCCATAATGGTAACAACAGGCGGCCTAACAATCAGCTTGTCAGGATCATCTTTTTTGGTCATTAAAATAAGTTTTTCTACAGAAGAGGCTTGTTCGGCTTCATAATTAAATTCTGCGGCAACAATAGCCGCTGTATCAAAGTCTATTGCATGGTTGACGGTTGCCATAACGCCTAATGACATAAGTTTTTTTATTATTTCACTTGCTTTAACTCCAATGCGCTTAGCCAGATCCGACACAACAATAGCATCATCAATTTTAATCCTCCGCTTAATGGCTTTAGGTATGGTAATCAGGGGCTTTTGCCCATGAACCGGCATTTTTCCTTTACCGCCCTTGCGGCCTTTTCGGCCTGGATATCCCCTGGCATAAAGGTCCTTGCCTTCTACAATCTCTTTTTTTCGAAAGGAAATTTTCTTTTTGAAAAACTTTTTATCCGCAACAGCTTCTGCCGGCTTCTTTTCCCTGACCTTTTTCTTGCGTTTTTTAACAGGGGCTTCCGTTATCTCAACCAGAGTTTTTTCAGGTTTTAACTCAGGCTTGGGTTTGGGCTTAATTGCAACTTTTTCCCTGGGAGTTACCGGCATCTTTATAATCTTCGCCGGGATTTCTTTCTTGCGCGCTTTTTTAGGTTTCAGGGCCTTTGCGGGTTTTAATTTGGCAGCAACCGCTTTTTTAGTTGCCTTTTTCTCAGCCGGTTTTTCTTTTACCTTCTTTTCAAGAGGAGTTACCTCTTTCAAAGGCTCTGCTTCAGCATCCACTTTTGCCTTGACAGGCTTTTTGCGTCTTCGAATAACGGTTGATTTAACACGCGTAACCTCGACTTCCTGAGTCTTTGCGCCAAAAAGCTCTGCCCTGGCTCTGGCCACTGTCTCTTCATCCAGAGAACTCATGTGGCTCTTTACCGAAATACCCATATCCCTTAACTTCTCAAGGAGTATCTTATTTTGTATGTTAAGAGTCCTGGCAAACTCATGTACCCTGATTTTTGCCATCAATCCTCCTAAAGTTTGATTGTTTTAATGCTATTATATCCATTGGCGTAATATTAATCCTCTTCCGACACATTTTCTTCATTACCCGCTTCTTCGCCGGAATCTTTTTGATCACCTGATAAGGATGAAGTCTCTGATCCGTTCTGGTTAGTCGGTTCAATCAAATCGTCAGATAATTCTTCTTCAGATGTTGCCTCAACCTCTTTTATCTTTGCTACATAATCCTTTGCGGTTTTGATTAGTTTTTCGGCTTTTTCTGTTGTGCCAACATCTCTGATCTGAATCAAATCTTCTACAGCGGCATTGCCTAATTCTTCAGCAGAAAAGCAGCCCTTTTCATACAGCGCATCCGCCATGCTTATGCTCACTCCGGGCAATGCTACAAGAGAGTCATAACCATTCCGCATGGCCTCGCTATAACGCGTCTCGCTTATGACATCAAGACGCCATTTAGTCAGTTTTGAAGCAAGCCTTACATTCTGGCCATTTTTCCCAATAGCTATTGGCAGGAATTCGTCAGGAACTATTACTTCCATTGAACGAT
>JABMRH010000098.1 GCA_013202725.1 Desulfobacteraceae bacterium | reverse complement strand
TTTAAGGGAAGTTTAAAAGAGTAAATCTTTTTGCTTGACATATATTTTTTAATCCATTATAGAGTGCTGAAGTTAACCATTGGTTATTTTACATAAAAATTAAGTGTTTCATAGATGAGGTCTTGGTTTTTTTAGCTGCCTGGAGGGCTTCTTTTTTAGGAAGTCTATCCATGGGCTGGCAAGGTAAAAAATGCCGAACTTGACATAACACAAAACCATGGGTAGATGAAACAAATGGAACTCATGGTTTTTTAAAAGGCTGTGAGTTTTACTCGCAGCCTTTTTTATTGTTTAAAAGGAGTATTGGAATGATTCTCGATATCGGATTTGAAACCATGCCAAGGGAAGATCTGGAGGCAATCGTACTGCGACGGCTCAAGGCCACCATTGATCGTGTCTATGCAAATGTTCCTTTTTACAGGAAAAAGTTTGAAGAAAATCATATCATGCCCAATGATATCAAGTCGTTAGAAGATTTAAAACAAATTCCTTTCACTACAAAAGCGGATTTGCGCGATAATTATCCCTTTGGAATGTTTGCGGTCCCCATGGATAATGTGGTTCGTATTCATGCCTCTTCCGGGACCACCGGCAAGCCGACCGTTGTAGGGTATACGGCTCGGGATATTAATACCTGGGCTGAGCTTATGGCCCGTGCCCTTGCCGCAGGCGGGGCAACTCGCGGAGACATGATTCACAATGCTTATGGATATGGCCTCTTTACAGGAGGTCTGGGCGTTCATTACGGTGCGGAGAAACTCGGTGCTTCGGTTATTCCTATTTCAGGCGGAAATACAAAAAGACAGATCATTATTATGAAAGATTTTGGTCCGACTATACTGGCGGCAACGCCTTCTTATACTCTTCATCTCGCAGAGGTGGCAGAAGAAATGGGTGTTTCTTTTCATGATTTAAAATTCAAATTTGGAATATTCGGCGCTGAACCATGGTCGGAAAATATGAGGCAGGAGATAGAACATAAACTCAATATAACTGCGGTAGATATTTACGGTTTGAGCGAGATTATGGGCCCGGGAGTTGCAATTGAATGCCATGAAGCGAAAAAAGGTCTTCACATCTTTGAGGATCACTTTATTCCTGAAATTATTGATCCCGGAACCGGAGAAGTCCTTCCTTATGGTGAGACCGGCGAACTTGTTTTTACAACCATAACCAAGGAAGCTTTCCCGGTCATACGGTATAGAACTCGTGACATAACCTCACTCAATCCGGAGCCGTGTATATGCGGCCGGACACATATACGCATGAACAGGATCACCGGTCGTACTGACGATATGCTGATTATCCGCGGTGTCAATGTGTTTCCGTCGCAGATTGAAAGTGTTCTCATGGAAATAGATGAAGTTGAACCTTACTATCAGCTCGTAGTTGACAGGGAGGACAATCTGGACACTCTCACTGTTCTGGTTGAAGTGGGTGAACGTCTTTTTTCCGATGAAGTAAAACACCTGCAGGATCGGGAAAGAAAAATAGCAAAGAATATAAAGGATTATCTTGGCGTTTCCGCAAAAGTAAAATTAGTGGAACCAAAGGTGATTGCCCGCAGCCAGGGGAAAGCAGTGCGTGTTATCGACAATCGAAAGATATAGGGATTAGAGGATTAGGGATTAAGGGCCGGCTCACGCAAAGGCGCGAAGGCGCTAAGATAAAAACAATATAAAAGAAAATTATGACTGAGAATGAGATTGCTAAGGTATAGTATAGAGGATAGAGAAAATAGAATAAAGTATATAGGAAATGGGAAAGAGGAAAGGCCTGTCGTTAATGTGTTATAGTTTTAAAATTTTGGCGTCTTTGCGCCTTTGCGTGAGGAATGTGTCTTAGTGCCTTGGTGGCTACCTGAAAGGAGGCAAGATATGCGAGCGGAACAAATTTCAGTATTTTTGGAAAATAAGGCCGGACGTTTGGCTGAAGTTTCAGCTATTCTTGCAGAAGCGGATGTGAATATCAGGGCGCTGGCCCTGGCCGATACATCCGATTTTGGCGTGTTGCGGCTGATCGTAAATGACAATCAAAAAGCCATACACGCATTAAAAAACCGTGGTTTTACCGTGAGCAAAACCGATATTGTGGCAGTGGAAGTGGAAGACAGGCCTGGAGGTCTGAATAGAATACTCGATATTTTACACCGGGCCGGAATTAACGTGGAGTATATGTATGCTTTTGTACAGCATAGCGGAAAAAATGCGGTAATGATCTTTAGAATCGATGCGATTGATGAGGCCATAAAAATACTTCAAGAAAACAACGTAACGGTGATTGACGGAAACAAAGTGTATACGATGTAAAGACATCAAATAGCTTTTAGCAGTTAGCTTTTAGCAGTTAGCCTTTAGCTAAGAGCTAACCGCTAAAGGCTAATCGCTCAACTTAGGTTAAAATCAGAAACAAAGGGAGGAAAAAATGACACTCAGGAGAATTACTGTTCTAACAACAATTTGTCTATTCAGTATTGGGCTGTTGATTTCATGTGGTGAAAAACCAGCTAAACCTACTGGGACCTATAAGGTGGGTGCCGTTTTTGCAGTAACCGGCGGTGCTTCTTTTTTAGGAGATCCTGAAAAAAAGACGGTTGAAATGATGGCCGAAGAAATCAATAAGGCCGGTGGCATTAACGGGTATAAGCTAGAACTTATTATTTATGACACAGAAGGTGATGCCACCAAATGTAATCTGGCTGTTAAAAAACTCATAACCCAGGATAAGGTATGTGCCATTATTGGTCCTTCCAGAAGTGGTACATCCATGGCGGTTGTACCTCTTGCCGAAGAAAATAAGATACCGCTTATCTCATGTGCTGCCAGTTACAAGATTGTTCACAATGAAAAGACGGGCAAGCCGTATAAATGGGTTTTTAAGACACCCCAGTCGGACAGCATGGCAGTGGAGGCCCTATATAACCACCTAAATAAACGTAATATCAATAAGATTGCCATTATGAGCGGAACTACGGGGTTTGGGAAAAGCGGACGCGAGGAGCTTGTCAGACTTGCCCCCAAATATGGGATGACAATTGTTGCTGATGAAACGTTCGGGTTCAAGGATACGGATATGACGGTCCAGTTGACCAAGATTAAAGGAATAGTTCCTCAGGCAATTATCAGTTGGTCTATAGGACCAACCCAGGTTCTGGTGCTTCGTAACTGGAAAGACCTGGGCATGACAAGCATTCCATTTTATCAGAGTCATGGTTTTGGAAGCCGCGAAAATATCAAGATGGCCGCAGGAGCTGCCGAGGGTGTTTCTGCCCCCTTGGGTGCCTGTAACACTCCCGAAGCGCTGTCGGCAGATCATCCACAGAAAAAGGTTACCATGAAGTACAGTAAGGACTACATGGCTAAGTATAACAAGCCCGTGTCCTCCTTTGGCGGTCACGCCTGGGACTCCCTGACCTTGGTTGTCAATGCCCTTAAAGCTGTTGGTTGCGACAAGGCTGGCATCAGGGACTATATTGAAAATACAAAAAACTTTGCCGGTCAGCATGGTGTTTTTAACTTTTCACCGGAAGATCACAACGGCCTGACTTGGCCACAGTCTTTTAATATGATCACTGTTAAAAACGGAGACTGGGCCATAATAAAATAATCAACTCGAATTGCTTTCACAAACCATTTGTGAGGACGGTGATTTTATCGTCCTCACTTTTACTTGATACCTACATTAAGCGATTAGCTGTTAGCAATTAGCGTTTAGCTTTGTTTTTTTAGCCCTTAGCTTTTAGCAGTTAGCTGTTGAGTGCCACGACATCGTGGACACTTAAAAGTGCCATGACATCGTGGACACTCTGTTTTTTCAACGTAGTTTATA
>JABMRH010000097.1 GCA_013202725.1 Desulfobacteraceae bacterium | reverse complement strand
TATAAACTACGTTGAAAAAACAGAGTGTCCACGATGTCATGGCACTTTTAAGTGTCCACGATGTCGTGGCACTCAACAGTTAGGTGTTAGGTGTTAGGTTAAAGTAATTGCCTGTTTAATCATATCCTTAACACTTAACACCTAACACTTAACACAATTAGCAAAGAGTGGTTTTTTGACTTTTTACGATGCCATTATAATTTAATGAACCATCAATTTCATATAAAAACCGGCTTTTTTTATTGTATTGACCCTTTCTGTAATTTGCATGAGTCAAAAATAAAAAAATATTCGGCCCTTGTCATTGCAACATACATCAGCCGGCGTTCTTCATTAAGGCCTATATCGGAATCAAATGATTTCCAGTGCGGCAAAAGCCGTTCTTCACATCCGACAACAAATACAGCCTTATATTCCAGCCCTTTGGCAGCATGGATCGTTGACAGGTTTACGCCATTTTTTTTGTTTTCCTCTTCATCCTCTTTGTCATCTTTGATAAGAGCCGACTCTTCAAGGTAATCAATGATTGATTCCTTCTGGGAGGCCGAATAAACAAGCTGTTCAATGTTTTCCTCTCTTGATGTATAATCCATGGAGCCGGCTTTTGAATACTGTTTAAGATAATCCATATAGTTTACGGCAGCCAGAACCTCTCTAATCGCATCATCAGGTTTCATGCCTTTAATCCTGTCAAGCAGGCCGATAACCCGGTTGAGAGAATTATGTATTTTTATGGGCAGAATTTTTTCAGCAAGCGCTTTGCGTGAGGCATCCTGAAGGCTCATATCATCTGTTTTCAAGGCGGCAATTTTCTTAATGGCTCCATAGCCGATTCCGCGTCTGGGAATATTTACAATACGCTCAAAAGATGCATCGTCCTTTTCAAAAACTGCGGCAGCAATATAGCAGTTTATATCCATAACCTCCTTGCGTTCAAAAAAACCCTTTCCGCCAAGTATACGGTATTTAATACCGTAAGCTCTGAACGACTTTTCAAACTGAAGGGAACAAAATTTTGTTCGATAAAGCACGGCAATTTGATTATCATAAATGCCTGTTTTACGAAGATATTTAATCTTTCCTGCAACCCAGTCAGCCTCTCTGCTTTCATCATAAAATTCATAAAGCCCGACTGTTCCATCCTGCTTGTCGGAAAAACATTTTTTGTCCATCTTGCAATCGTTGTATTCTATTAAATCATTTGCAAGCCGAACAATCTCGTTTGCTGATCGATAGTTTTGTTCCAGCCTGAAGATTCTGGCGCCCCTGAACTTTTTTCCAAATGACAGGAAATGATTAACGTTGCTGCCTCTAAATGAATATATAGCCTGCCAGTCGTCACCTACACAAAACAGGTTGCCGTTTTTAAGCAGCAACTCAGTTATGCTTTCCTGAAGATTATTGGTGTCCTGGTATTCATCTACAAGAATAAATTGAAAAAGGTTTTGATATTTCTTTCGGATATCCTTATGGGACTTAAGCAGATTACGTGTAAGCAGCAGAATATTATCAAAATCAACGGCATTTTTTGATTTCAGCTCTTTTTCATAAAGCTTAAAAACGTCGATCCAGTTAATGTGACCAAAACCGCTGATTTTTTCAAGATATGGTGTTGGGTTTCCGGAGTTTTTTGCATTGGAAATTTGAGCTGATGCGGTTTGAACATACTTTTTGTCAAGATTCATCTTCTCTACGATTATACTCTTTAGTATCTTTTGTTGCTGATATACCGCATAAATCTGAAGAGGTGTAGTGTATCCAAGCAAAGAGCAATGCTCCTTTAAAATTTTAAAACATGCTGAATGAAATGTGCGAACCCATGGGAAACGATATAAGGGCATTCCAGCCGTATGAACAAGACGGGACTTCATTGCATCTGCCGCCTTGTTGGTAAAGGTTATTGCGAGAATACGTTCAGGGTCGTAACCATTCGATACAAGATGAGATATTTTGGCGGTCAATGCCCGTGTTTTACCGGAACCTGCACCTGCTACAACCAAAGCCGGAGAACCGATATATTCAACAGCCTCTTTTTGTTGGACCGAAAGTTGCGTAATATCCATTTTTTTTCAAAACGTGTTAAGTGTTAGGTGTTAGGTGTTAAGAGGCCCTTTGACTCGTTGCGCCTTGATTCATAGAATTTTACATATCTTGTTATTTTGTTATTCTGCCAGAGTCTTTTGCAAATGGCTAAAATGTTTACACACAGTTTAACTTGATAATTATTACTGAATAAGTTAAATTGTGTCCATATAAAAATGATGGCGTCGTAAAAAGTCGGATTTATCATGGATCAGGTGTCAGGTTAAAATAATTAGTGCCTGAACGAAAACCCATAAATTTTTACAGAAAGTTGTCATTTCGAGTGGAGCGAGAAATCTAATAGTCTTGGAAATACGGCATGTTAAAGTTTTCTCCCTTCGGTCGAAATGACAAAAAGAGAGGTTTTCGTTCAGACACTAATTGTATGTTTTATCAATATCTTAACACCTAACACCTAACACTTAACACTTAACAGAGGATACTTATGGCTAAAGC
>JABMRH010000096.1 GCA_013202725.1 Desulfobacteraceae bacterium | reverse complement strand
TAAACCCACCCCGTATGTTTTCGGCAAACATCGAGACGCGCTTTGGAGAAACCCCTTCCCGTGGGTATATGTTCTCATCCAGGATTATTTGTGTAATGGGGACAGTGCAGGTTTTTTTTGCCATGATACCACTTTCTGCAATAATCAGGTTTAAATTGATGCAAAAGCGCAAGAACTAATGTCAAAAAAGCAAAAGAAAAAAAACGCCGCTTAATCAGTAACAAGTATCTGAAGATTAATATAATATCAGCTCAACCTGTATTTCAAATAAGTAAACCGCTTTTGCGCCTTGTCGTTCATATCCCGATCGCCAGAGAGACCAAGGGAGACAACCGTAAATAAATAAGTAACTGAACGCAGAATTTGAGTTATTACCTTATTTTCCCTCCTCCCAGTAGGCATACTTTGCTTTGCCATAGGGAATTCTGACAACCGAATGGTATACCTTAATATGCTGCTGGGCTATTATTGCCCATGAGCTGTGATTCTTTACATACTCTTTGATATTGTTTTGTAATGTCCGGCAGAGGTCATCATCTCTTAGGATCTTAATAATGTTTTGTATATATTCCTTTTTGTTCTTGCATATCAATCCGCCGTTGCTGCGTTTAATAAGCTTTCTGAAGGCTAAAAGATTTGAGGTTACAACAGGCTTTTGGAAAGCAAAACACTGGGCCATAATCCCGCTTTGAGCGCCCTTCTCATAAGGCAAAACCACCACGTCGCTTGCAGAAACAATCGTATCGAATGTATGCTGGGGGAACTGTCCCCGCAAAACCTTGATTCTGTCATTTACCGGAGAATTGTTTATCGCTTCATAGAATTCTCTTTGATACTCTTGATATTCCAATCCCCTCGATTTTCCGGCAACCAGCAAAACAATATCATCAGCCTGTTTGCAGATTTCCGGCATAAGGTTCACGATTTTTATAAATCCCTTGCTCGGCCTGAAATAGCCGCATAAAAGAACCACTTTTCTCCCTTCTAACCCCACCTTCTTTTTTGCATCTTTTATGCCCTCAACCTCTCTGATACCATGATGTATAACGTGAATCTTTTCCTCCTGCCCAAAGTATTTTACCAGAGTATCCTTTTGAAGTTGCTCATGAACAATCACCGCAGAACTTTCGCTCACAATCAAACGCAGAAGAGTCTGTTCGGCATGATCCAGCTTTTCCTGAACGGTATGCAGCGTTGTGACAACCGGTATGCCTACGAGCTTATACATAATAATCAGCCCGATAACCTGAACACCCCTTTGCGGACCGTAGAGGCCATACTCATGTTGAATGTGAATGATGTCCGGAGTGAATTCAGCACTGATATCGTATATCTGCGTAGACATCGACGTGCTCTTCGGCCTGTAAACAGGAAAGACGCCTTCGCCATGAGCTCCCAAAGGGCTTACGACAAAGGTTTCGTTGCCGATCTTTTTAAGAGCCTCGTTCAGATAGCTGGTATAGGTGCCAATACCGCATTCGATAGGCGGATAGGTCGATACAAAACCGATTCTCATTTTTTATCTCCTCAGTTTAACCTAAGTTTAACATACCTAACAATTCATCGATCGATGTCTCGGCAAGACATACTGTTTCGTCACAGGCTCCGTAATAGATTTTAACCGAGCCGTCCGCTCCGGTAATCACCCCATTGGAAAAGACTACGTTAGGGAAAAATCCTTTGGTCTCATACGGCTCCTCCGGAAACAATATCGGTTCGTTACCTCTTTTTAAAACTCTGGAGGGATCGTTCAAATCCAATAAAAGGAGATAAAGGGAATATATCTGATCTTTCCCTTTACCGTGATAGATCTCCAGCCATCCTTTGTCTGTTTTGATCGGTGCAGCCCCGCCGCCTATTTTCTGTTCTTCCCAGCGGGTGTCACGGGGACGGATGAGACATTTGTGACTCCCCCAGTGAAGAAGGTCTGGTGATTCACTATACCATATGGATGGTTTCCCAAAACCCTCATTGTGAGGACGATGCAAAGCTAAGTATTTCCCATTTATTTTTTCCGGAAAAATAGACACATCTTTATTGGGAGGCGGGAAAATAATTCCTTTTCTTTCCGTTGTTTTAAAATCGCGTGTCGTGGCCAGTGCGGTTGCCCAGCCATCACCCGAAACAGCGGTGTATGTTATATAATAGATGTCATCGATTCTGCTAATGCGCGCATCCTCAGTGCCGAACGATTCGCTTGAACTACAGGGATAAATAAAAGGTTTATCATCTACTGTGAAATTGATACCGTC
>JABMRH010000095.1 GCA_013202725.1 Desulfobacteraceae bacterium | reverse complement strand
ATTCCGGCTTTCGCCGGATTGACGGTATAGAGAACTTTTCGAATTTTTACTAATTCATAAATATTTACTCAATAAAAAACAATATGATAAACAAAAATATCATGCAAAATCAAGGTAATTTAAATCCCGCCCGAAAGCGGGACTGCGGTCACGCTTTTGGCAGGTATTTGATGTAAAGATATATATCTTGATCCAGGCGTGTTTCATGATATAAATGTGTAGTAATTTGCGGCGAAGAACTAATAATTTTGTTGATAAAACAGGAGAGGATCAATGAGCCAGTATGATATTATTTTGGATGCAGCAGATATAGATCGCATAATGACAAGGATCAGCCATGAAATACTTGAAAAACACAAAGGGGTTGACAACCTTACGCTAATCGGCATTCACACACGCGGCGTTTATCTTGCAAAGCGTATTCAGGCCATAATTGATGGGATCGAAGGGGTTTCAATTCCGACAGGTGATATGGATATTACGCTGTACCGCGACGACTGGACAAGAATCAGCCATAATCCCATAGTTCAGGCCACAGATATAACATTTTCCGTAGATGGGAAGCAGATCATACTAATCGATGATGTTCTGTTTACAGGTCGCACCATAAGGGCGGCAATGGATGCAATTATAGATTTTGGAAGGCCCGACCGTATTGAGCTGGCTGTGCTTGTTGACCGGGGGCACAGGGAACTTCCGATTCAGGCAAATTATGTCGGCAAATTTATTGAAACAAGGCTTTCTGAAACAGTAAATGTTTTACTGGCCGAACATGACGGCAAAGACCAGGTGTCTATTGCAAAACTTTCATACTGAAATTTGAGGCCTCATTATGAGCACAAGAGAACATAAAAAAAAGGCCCCGAGGAGTGTAAGGGTAGGCATAATATCGGTTTCAACCACCCGAACAATTGCGGAGGATAAAAGCGGCCACTGGATAAGCAAGCGGGCAAAAAAGGAGGGGCACGAAGTAGTGTTTCACCGCGTTGTCCCGGATGACAGCAAAACAATAGCGCAAATCGTCATTGAAGTTATAAGCGATTATAAGCCTAATGTTATTTTGCTTACAGGCGGCACGGGCATAAGCAGCAAAGACGTTACAATTGAAGCAGTGCGCCCAATGTTTGATAAGGAGCTTACGGCATTCGGCCCTCTTTTTGCCCAGCTCAGCTTCGAACAGATAGATTCGGCCGCCCTTTTATCCCGCGCTACCGCCGGGGTTGTTAAAGGAACCATTATCTTTTGTATGCCGGGAAGCCTTAAAGCATGTAAACTCGCCTGCAAGGCTCTTATTTTCCCTGAATTAGGACATCTTGTCAAACATGTCTATGAAGACATGCCAATGGCTGAAGATGAACTGGTTTTATAAAAAAGGGCTTCATCTGTGCGTCCCCGTTTCAAGCATCCATTAGCATAGATTGCGCATTTTTCCTTCAAGGTTTTTATGGCCGCCCTGTATTGATCCCCTGAAAGCAGGCTGCTTGCAATTATTTTGTTTAGCGCCTTAATCCTGTATTTATCCAGTGTCGGCAATCTTGAAAGCTGATCACCATGTCCGCCGCGCTTTATGACAAGAGGAGTATCTATAAGGTATACCGGATAGATGCAGCTTATTCTGAGCCATAGGTCATAGTCTTCGCATGCGGGAAGGTCTTCATCAAACAGGCCGACTTTATCAAAGAGTTTGCGCTTGATCATTACCGCGGAAGGGCTTACCATGCACAGGTCTAAGGAATGTTCAAAAATCATTCCTGATAACTTCTTGTGCCGTTTTTTTGGATTGACCCTTACATTGTTTCTAATCCATATCTCATCAGTCTGGCAAATCAGGGCATCATGATTTTCATTAAAAAAAACAACCTGTGTTGACAGTTTGTTTTGCATCCAGAGATCATCCGAGTCAAGAAAGGCAATAAACCGGCCGGATGACAGGGCAATCCCCCTGTTTCTTGCAGCGCTTACCCCCTTATTGTTTTGAGCGAAAGCTATAATATCATTTTTATATGAATTAAGAATGTCCGGGGTGTTGTCGCTCGAACCGTCATCTATGACAATCAGCTCAAAATCTTCAAAATCCTGGGCCAGGACCGAATCAATCGCCTCTTTAAGTATCCAGCCACGGTTGAAAGTCGGGATGATTACACTTACAAGTGGATTTTCTCTTTTTTTGTTCATTTACAAAATCCATATCATAGGCTACAAAAATATAGTTATTCAAGTTATGATGAACTCGTAAAAAGTCATTTTGCGAGCGACATTGAGCAATTTTGAAGAAAGATTCAGGTCGAGCCCGGCGTTAAAAATTGCAAGCTGTTTGAGGGCGTTGGCCCGAGTTCTTGCAATTTAGCCGGGTGAAAGCTGAATCCCAAAATTGGTCACAGAGAGAGCAAAATTAGAGTTTTTACGAGTTCATCAAGTTATCATTTATGGCTTACTAATACCAAGAACTTTTTGAACTGCAAAGGCAATCGCAGGAAATTTATTAAATGCATGATATAAAAGAGCTTACGCTGCTTATGAAAGAGCTCGAAAACCAGCTCTCAATCTGCATGCGTTGCGGGATGTGCCAGGCAGTATGCCCGATCTTTGCGGAAACAGGCCGCGAAGCCGATGTGGCTCGCGGAAAACTTGCGCTTCTTGACGGGCTTGCACATGAAATGTTCAAAGACCCAAAAGGTGTTTACAAGCGCCTGACCCGTTGTCTTCTTTGCGGTTCCTGTGCGGAAACCTGCCCCAGCCAGGTAAGTATCCTGGAAATCTTCATTAAAGCTCGTATGATCATTACATCCTTTATGGGCCTCTCTTCAGCACAAAAGCTGATATTAAGAGGTGTGTTGGCCAGCCCTGTGACCTTTAACCGTTTTTTGAAATGGTCTATATGGGTTCAGAAACTTTTTACTAAACCGGCAGACAAATTTCTTGGAACCTCTTGCGCAAGGTTTGCCTCGCCTTTGCTAAGAAACCGTCATTTTATGCCTCTGGCTGATAAACCGTTTCACAGATTACTGCCGGTTCAGCGCGCAGGATCCGGTCATTCAGGCATTAAAGTAGGATTTTTTGTCGGCTGCCTTACAGACAAAATTTTTCCAGGAGTTGCTCAGGCTGTTTGCGATGTTCTGGATCATCATGGTGTTGGCCTCTTTATACCAAAAGGTCAAGGTTGCTGCGGTATCCCTGCCTTAACCGCGGGTGATACAGACACCTTTGAGCGCCTGGTTAACTTAAATCTCGAAATATTTGAAAAGCAAAAGTTTGATTATCTAATTACATCATGCGCCACCTGCGCTTATACGATAAAAAAAATATGGCCCATGATGTTTCGCAAAGAGAGTTCCGATCTCAAGAACAGGGTCGAAAAAATGGCGGATAAAACCATGGATATTAATCAATTCCTTGTGTCAAAAATCGGCATTAAAAATAGAGAGAGCGATAGCAATCAATCTATTATCGTAACATATCACGATCCATGCCACCTTTCAAAATCTCTTGGAGTGTCAACAGAACCCAGGGCGCTCATTAAGGCCAACCCTCGATACTGTTTGCAAGAGATGCCCGAAGCAGACAGGTGTTGCGGGTCGGGCGGAAGCTTTAATTTGCAGCACTATGCCATTTCATCTCAAATCGGAAAACGGAAATTAGCAAATATCTTAAGCACAGAGTGTTCGGTGGTTGCCACAGGATGTCCTTCCTGCATGATCCAGATTTCAGACATGCTTTCCAGGTCGCAAAGCAAAATTGTTGTTAAACATCCTGTAGAAATCTATGCTGAAACACTAAATTATACCTGATCTTATCACTTGGTGTGGCATCCTGTTTGGCACCGGATTTAGAGTAGACTTTTCAGCGCTGAAAGAGGAATCCGGCAGGGATATCAGCATCTATATTCACATTTTTGAAAAATATGAGGATGACCGGATGGTATGAGATCATAGGCAGGGGCAATATTAGGGATGTCCCGCATTCCGCGCGAAATTTTTAAATCTCGGTTATCATCTTATCAAATTCTTCCACTGAAATTGCCTGCGATGTAGTGAATGCAATACCAGTTAGTTTGTTCAGAGCAATAGAAGCCTTCATCGCCTGTTCTACGCCGGGGTAATCAACAATAACTATTAAGTCATACTTGCCAAGTAAAGCATAAATAGATTTAACTTCGCCACCGCACTTTTTTATCAGATCTACTGCCTGATCAGTACGCTCTGGGCTTATGCCCTTTAATGATTCGGATGTGTACTTGCCTAACATAATAAATGTTGCCATAATTATTTCTCCTTTCCAATTAATTGATTTAAAGCATAACGTCTATTCCATAGACTTGCTTGTCATACAAATACACCTCTTATTCCATCGTAGCAACAACTATCCCGCCCTCTTCCCCAAATGTTGAAATTTTACGGACATCCCCAATTATTCCCCTCCTATTCTACATGGAAAGTT
>JABMRH010000094.1 GCA_013202725.1 Desulfobacteraceae bacterium | reverse complement strand
TTTAAAATTTATAAAGATACCTCGGATTTTTTCCGTGTCGAATATGGAAGCGTGGTCGTTCTTAATGAAAAACACTTCCTGATCCAGCATAACGCAAAGGAAGGACGTTTCGGGCTTGATGATGATGAAAAATTCTGGGTTAAACGATCAATTGATTTAACCGATGGAAGCAGGAAGATCTTAAAGCTTGTTTTTCATGAAAAGTTTACGGCTAATATAGCAGGCATTCCGTTCGAGTGCTTTAGAAGCCCCAGAAAAGAGGCGCGCATCTTGAAGCTGGTGGCGGGTCATAAAAATTTCATGCATGGATATGCGGTAGAGGATGAAAAGGGAAATATTGTTAGAGTATTAGACATAATTAATGGAAAAACTATCCATGATTATGTGCAAAATTTAAATCTTGATCATAAGACCTATTTTTATGAGCGGTTTCCCGACATTTTAAGTAAATATATTGAGTGTATTAAGGCTGTTAAATTTTTACACGAAAATAGTGAGAAACACGGCGATATTCGTAGAGATCATATTTTAATTGACAGGAACAGCGGAGATTTCCGATGGATAGATTTTGACTATAATTACCGCCAGAGAGAGAATATATATGGTTATGATCTCTTTGGTCTGGGTAATATTTTAATATTTCTGACAGGAATGGGCGACGTAATGATGACTGAGCTTAAGAAACAAAACCATCCTGCTTTAAGTTCGCTGACAGATGATGATGTTAATATTGTTTTTCACAATCGTGTGGCAAATTTAAAAAAGATTTATCCCTATATACCTGAAACCCTTAACAGGGTGCTCATGCATTTTTCACAAGGTGCCAACTGGTTTTATGATAACACCAGTCAGTTGCTGGAGGATTTAATAGAAGCACAACGAAAAATACATTAGCGCTTGCAAGGAGGAAAAGAGAATGAATAAAGATCATACTTTTAATAAGAATATCCTTATTGCAGTTGATGAGTCAGAGAACGCCCGTCGTGCGGTTTTATATGTGGCTCAACTTCTGGAAGGCGCTAAGGGCTTCAGGATATCTGTCTTGCATGTAATTCGTGAACCGGAAGAAGATTACTTTCCCAATTCGGAAGAGAGAGACAAATGGCTCGGCCAGTATAAAAAGAAAGTTGATAAAATGCTTGAAGACTACCGTCATATATTGATACAAAGCGGTTTTGATCCGAGCGTGGTTTCGGTTCGCTCTATAATGCGCCACTGTCCTTCCATGGCAACATGCATTCTGGAAGAAAGAGACGAGACCGAATACAGCACCGTAGTCGTTGGGAGACAAGGGCTTTCAAGAAGCGAGGAATTCCTCTTCGGCAGTGTCTCCAGCAAGATCGTTAACTATGCGCGTAACTGTACGGTCTGGGTAGTTGAATAGCTGAAATACTCACTTATGGTTGTGACAGCTTCACATAAGGCGTTAAACTTGAGTTTTTAATATTAACCGTTTTTTTGCTCAAATGTCTTCATAAAATCTATTAAAGCCTCTACTACCTCTATGGTTGTAGGATTATATATTGATGCCCTGCAGCCTCCGACAGAACGGTGTCCCTTAAGACCGCCAAGACCGTTTTCAAGCGCTTCCTGAATAAACCTTTTTTCCAGATCTTCGCTTGGAAGACGAAAGGTAACATTCATTATTGAACGGCTATCCGGCTCTGCAGTCCCTTTGTAGAACCCGCTTGAATCTAAGCAACTATAAAGGATGTTTGCCTTTTCCCTGTTTATCTCTTCCATTTTTGCAAGTCCTCCAACAGTTTCTTCAAGCCATTTCATTACAAGCTGAATAGTATAAATCGCAAAACATGGAGGAGTATTATACATTGAGTTTTTAGAAGCATAGGTCGTATACTTCAGCATTGTCGGCAAACCATCAGGTACCATGTTTAACATATCATCCCTGATAATCACCATGCACACACCGGCCGGACCGATATTTTTCTGAGCGCCCGCATATATGAGACCG
Organism: Desulfobacteraceae bacterium; assembly: GCA_013202725.1. Lineage (GTDB taxonomy): Bacteria > Desulfobacterota > Desulfobacteria > Desulfobacterales > ETH-SRB1 > Desulfaltia. The sequence goes on along the minus strand of JABMRH010000094.1, from coordinate 1,654 downwards.
AATTTTTCCATGTCCAAAGGCCTGCTCATAATATCGGACGACATGTCTGAAATAATCGGCACACCATTTGTATCCGGGAAGGCTCTCCACTGGGTGCCCTTGATGGTATTATTCGAGGTAATATGAGCATAAACCGCATTATTGCTGAATTTAACATTTTGAGGAATATAGGAAAAACCCTTATCTTCGGAAGATGCCGCAATTGTTATCTGTTTTCCCTGTACCCGGGCTTCCTTGATAGCTTTTGTTGACCACGTGCCGGTATTAACATAGTCTGCCGACTCTCCATCCCGCAAAAAATTCATGGGAATCATGCAAAATTGCATACTGGCTCCGCCCTGGATAAAAAGCACATGGTAATTTTCATCCAGTTTTAAAAGCCGCTTTGTTCTCCCCACTGCATCATTTATTACTTCGTCAAACCATTTGGATCTATGGCTTACTTCGATAATGGACATGCCTGAACCATTAAAGTTAATGAATGAATCTCTAATTTCTTCAAGAACACTAAGCGGAAGCGCCGCAGGCCCTGCATTAAAGTTATAAATTCTGTTTGCCTTCATATCTTCTTTCTCCTATTTTCACCACGGAGCACACAGAGATCACATAAAAAACGCTTTTTTTATAGAAAAGCTCAATGTGCTCTGTGAACTCTGTGGTAAAAGTTTTTTTGCAGTTTCCTGCTGTAATCTGCACAGATAGAAAAAAATATGTCAATCGGTATTTTTTGCTCAGGGTTCATTACAAAATTAGTATCGCAAAATTGCAAAGGATTGACAAACAGCTTCCTTGTGTTTTATGAAAGAACCACTATGAAGATATATAATTATCCCTCTAAATCGGCTGAAACAAGGGTTACATCCATTATAAACCGCAGCTTAAGCTTTAAGAAAAAGGATTATCAGTCAGTTACGCGCATTCTTGAGGATGTTAGGAAGAACGGGGATAAAGCGCTCATTAAGTATATCAACCGTTTCGATTCACCGGGTTTGTCCGTAAAAGCCATTAAAGTAACCCACGAGGAATTTGATGCTGCTGCGAAAAAAGTGGATAAGTCCTCTATTCGTTCTTTAAATCGCGCAATTGCTCAGATCAAGGCCTTTCATAAACAGCAGTTAAGCAGGTCATGGATCGACACAAGCAGACCCGGCGTTTTTCTCGGTCAGATTATACACCCTGTAGATACTGCGGGTGTTTATGTGCCGGGAGGAAAAGGAGGTAAGACCCCTCTGGTTTCCTCAGTCCTGATGTGCGCAATCCCTGCCGGAATAGCCGGTGTAAAACATATTTCAATGGTGACTCCCCCTGCAAAGAACGGAACCGTAAATCCTTATCTTCTTGTTGCTGCAAAAAAGGTTGGAGTCGATGCAGTATACAAGGTTGGAAGCGCCTGGGCAATTGCAGCGCTGGCTTATGGTACCGAGACTGTTCCAAGAGCCGATGTTATAGTCGGCCCCGGCAACATTTATGTTACACTTGCTAAAAAAATTGTTGCAGGCACGACAGGAATAGATATGATAGCCGGACCCAGTGAAATCCTTGTAATTGCGGACAGCACTGCAAACCCTGAATTTACTGCAGCAGACCTTCTTTCCCAGGCAGAACATGATCCTTTAGCTTCTGCCATTCTCGTTACAAACTCTGGTGAAACAGC
>JABMRH010000093.1 GCA_013202725.1 Desulfobacteraceae bacterium | reverse complement strand
ATTTTATAATCGTAAGCGGCTACACAGCTCTATTGATTATTGTTCACCTGAAGAGTATGAATATATTGAAATGAAAAAAGTGGCTTAACTAACTGTCAACATTTTTAGGCCCCGTCCAATATATATTTCGGTGAATCTGTTTATATTGAAAGAAGACTTGAATTCATCATACCCTGTTTATTGTAGATGCCATATATCCTGCTCCAAATCCATTGTCTATGTTAACCACGGCAACGTTTGAACTGCAACTGTTTAGCATGGCGAAAAGGGCTGTCAGGCCGCCAAGGCTTGTGCCATAACCTGTGCTGGTGGGAACAGCTATTACCGGGCTGCCGGTCATTCCTGCAATCACGCTTGGAAGAGCGCCTTCCATTCCTGCGACAACAATAAGAACCGAAGCCCTTTCAATCAAATCTTTATGGTCGAACAACCTGTGAATTCCTGCAACGCCGACATCAAAAACAGCTTCGATATCATTTCCCATGGCTTTTGCTGTAAGATATGCCTCCTTTGCGACAGGTATGTCGGAAGTGCCGGCTGAAATTACCAGTATTGTTCCTTTTCCCTGTTTAGGGGTTTTATTTTTTCCCCAGATTATCATCTTTGCATCATTGTGATATATGGCGTCGTGAAAGCGGGAAATTACCTTTTCAGCCTTTTCCAGGCCAATACGGGTAACAAGAACAATATTTTCCTGAAGAGTCATCCTTTCCATAATTCCGATAATCTGGGCTGTACTCTTACCCTGGCCGAATATAACTTCGGGAAACCCCTTGCGAAGTGATCGGTTATGGTCTATATGTGCATAGTCTATATCCTCAAAGGAGATATGCGCCAGTTTTTTAGTTGCATCTTTGACGGATATCTTGCCTTCGGCAACAGATTTAAGCAGATGGTTAAGTGAGTTAGTGTTCATTTAAGGTGTTAAGTGTTAAGTGTTAGGTGTGATGAATTCAACTTTTTGCAAGTTCACTATACACGATGCTGGGTATATAAAGCAATAGACAAGATGCTTGTTTTTTCATGGAGAAAGTAATATGAAAATAGTGGCGATTATTCCTTCAAGATACGGATCTACAAGATTTGACGGAAAGCCCCTTGCCCTTATCGCTGGAAAGCCGATGATAAGACTGGTTTATGAAAGAGCGATTCAGGCGGAAAGAATATCGGAGGTTTTTGTGGCCACTGATGATCGGCGAATTTATGATGCTGTTTTGGCTTTTGGCGGCAAGGCTGTTATGACTTCGGCTAAAAACAGATCCGGTACAGACAGAGTGGCTGAAGCTGCGGATAAGATCGGCCTTAATCCGGATGATATTGTTGTAAATGTGCAGGGAGACCAGCCTCTTCTTAACCCGGTCTGTATTGATGAGCTTGTAGAGCCATTTTTTGTTGATCCGGATCTTGGGATGAGCACACTTGCCTTTAAAATCATAAATAAAGATGAAATAACAAATCCAAAGGATGTAAAGGTTGCATTTGACAGCGCCGGTTTTGCTCTTTATTTTTCCAGATCTCCGATACCATGCAGCCGTGATTCCTCCAACCTGTCTGCGCGCGACGCACAGGCAGGCAATTTTGATACTTACAAGCATCTGGGTTTTTATGCATATACAAGACGGTTTCTGGAAATATTTCGGAACCTGCCGGAAGGCAGGCTCGAGATGATAGAAAAGCTTGAACAGCTCCGGGCTCTTGAATACGGCCATAAAATCAAGGTGGTTGTAACGGGTTATGATTCGCCCGAGGTTGATTTGCCGGAGGATATTGCAAAGGTAGAACAAATTATAATGGGAGTAAATACAGATGGCTGAAAAAGACCCCTCAAAGTTCAGGATACGCATTGATGATGAAAGCCCGGATACCGGGTTTGAAGAAGAAATCAGGGATCGCCGTATTGAAAAATTAAGCTGGAGGATTACGCTTGTATCAATTTTGATTCCATGTCTGATTGCTGTTATTCTATTTGTAGCTTATCTTGACATCAAGAAGAGGGTAGGCAGCATGCACTCCGCCGGCGAGACTGTTTCTCAGGATCTTGGCTCAAGGCTATCATTAGTGTCGGAAAAACAGGCAAAACTTGAAGACATGCTTGCAAAAAGGGTCGAAGTGGAATTGAAAGAGGTTACTACTGCCATAAGGTATATAAGATCAGCAAGAAAGGCCGATAATAAGACGCTAAAAGGGGCCATGGCTGGTATCGAGAAGGAGTTAGGCGCTGTTCGCAAGGATTTGAAAAATGCCGCGTCCAGGGTCAAAGCCCTTGATAAGAACCTGGCAGATTTTGGGAAAGAGGTTGATAAGGCAAAAAATGATTTAGACAAAATACAGGCAGATATATCTCTACTTTCTTCCGCCAAGATCGACAGAAAGGCGCTTGATAATGCTCTCAATAGTAAGCAGAAGATTTATGAGCAAAATCTAAAACAGGTTGCAGGGGATCTGGCAAATAAGGTTGAATCTATCATGAAAAGGATAAAGAAAATCGAAATGAGCAAGCTATCAGTTGCGCCGACATCAAAACCCATTCCCTTGAAAAAGCCGGCAGAAGAAACCGCCACGCCACAGCCGGGGACTATTATTGAGGAGGATATCAAATAAGATGAATTCGACTTTTTGTGAATTTATCAAACAATAGGGAGGTATAAGTGTTTGAAAGCGGTGACCTGAGAAAAGGTCTTAAAATTGAGCTGGATGGAGATCCATATGTAATAGTTCAATTTGCCTTTGTAAAACCCGGTAAGGGGCAGGCTCTCTATAAGTGTAAGTTAAAAAACATGCTTACAGGGGTTCAGTTTGATCGAACATTTAGATCAAGCGAGAAATTCAAAGAGGCAAATCTTGAAGAACGTGAAATGGAATATCTCTATTCGGATAATAACAGATACTGTTTCATGAACACATCTACATATGACCAGGAGTTTTTATCCAAAGAGCATGTTGATGAGTCGATGAAATTCTTAAAGGAAAATACTGTTTGCAATGTGCTTTTTTTTAAAGAGAAACCGATCGACATATCGCTTCCCAACTTTGTCGATCTAAGGATTATTAAAACCGATCCCTGGGTTAAAGGTGATACTGCCGCAGGGAGCACGAAACCGGCGACACTTGAGACAGGTTTTCTTGTGCAGGTGCCTCCATTTGTTGATAAGGGTGAGATTGTCAGGATAGATACCAGAACAGGTCAATATGTTGAGCGGGTGAAGGATTGAAGATTGAAGATTGAATATTGAAAAATTAGAGAAACAAATAGTCAATCGACAATATTCAATCTTCAATCCTGAGTCTCTATAAGAATTTCTTTAATCGTTCTGTTGTTTGATTGCATGATGGTATATTTTATATTTTTGTATATTATTGTTTCTCCCTTTTTGGGGATCTTTCCCATCTGTTTCAGAAGAAATCCTCCAATTGTTTCGTAATCCTCTTTAGGCAGATTAAGGTTCATTTTTTCGTTGGCATGCTCAATTTCCATTGCGGCATTTACCAGGAACCGGTTTTTGCCGAGGCGGACAAATTGGCCTGTTTCACTGTCGTATTCATCCCGGATTTCCCCAACAACCTCTTCAAGAATATCTTCAAGTGTAATAATACCCACAGATCCGCCATATTCATCAACAACGATTGCAATGGAATCGCGGGTTTTCTGGAACGAAATCAGAAGATCATCAGCCCTTTTAAGTTCAGGCACAAAAACCGCCTTGCGTATAAATTGACCGATATTTGCCAGGGTGTCGGGGACGTCAAGTATATCCCTAGCAAATATAACGCCTGTAAGATTGTCGATTCTATCTTT
>JABMRH010000092.1 GCA_013202725.1 Desulfobacteraceae bacterium | reverse complement strand
GGAATATATGACGGAGCCCTTGTTTGCTGGCGACTTCTGCTTGTTGTTTTGTTTGGGTTGATATTTGTTTCAACAACCAGACCGTCTGACATCAGAACCGCAGTAGAGTGGTTCTTAATGCCTTTTCCATTTATTCCCGGAAAGAGGGTTGCAACCATGATGAGTTTGATCATGCGTTTTGTTCCTCTTATTCTTGACCAGGCGAGGGAGACTATTGATGCGCAGCGATCACGCGGAGTGGAAAACAGAAAAAATCCGGTGTATCGATTAATAAAACTGGTAATCCCGCTTATGATTAGAATCTTTAAAAAGGCTGATAAACTCGCCGTTGCCATGGAAGCAAGGTGTTACTCGGAAAAACGGACAAACAAAGCCCTTTTGTCGGTTAGAAGCGACTGGATAACCATTTTTGGGGTCATTTGTCTGAGCATCCTGTTGTCAATAATTGACACATGAAGCTGTTTATAGTAAACAGCACAACTGTTCACGGTTGTCGGTTCACGGTTACGAAAAAACAAAAAAATGTAAACAATTACAATAAGGAGCATACTTAATTGAAAGTCGTAATTATAGGCGCAGGCGAGGTGGGTTTTAATGTTGCCAGCCGTCTGGTCAATGAAAACAAAGATGTGGTTGTTATTGACAAGGATCATGAAGCAATCCGTCGCGTATCCGATAATATAGATGTCCAGGTTGTAAACGGGTCGGGAAGCAGCCCGATATCACTCGGTGAAGCAGGTATTAAAGATGCTGAAATAGTCCTTGCCGTGACGAACAGTGATGAAACAAATCTTGTGGCATGCCTTGTCGCTGACATACTTTCTCCATCAACAAAAAAGCTTGCCCGTATACGGAATGCTGATTTTGATCAATACCATGACAATTTCCGCAAATATGCTCCTCATATAGACACCTTAATCAACCCTGAGATCGAGGTTGTAAAAACAATTGACAGAATGATGAATATGCCTGGTGTCGTCGATGTCGGAGAGTTTGCGGATGGTCGTATCAAATTTGTCGCAATTCGTTTAGATAAGGATGCGCGACTGGCCGGAACCCGTCTCTCAGAGCTTTCCAGCATATCAGAAAAACAAAGGCCTCTTATTGTTGCCGTTATCCGCGAGGAAAAGCTGATTATCCCCGGTGGAGATGACGCGTTATTGGCCGGCGACCTCGTATATTTTATTTGTGAAGAGGAAAAATTATTAGATACTCTAACTGTTTTTGATAAGCATGCAGAGCCTGTGCAACGCGTTCTTATAATAGGAGGAGGAAAAATAGGAATAAGACTGGCCAGATTGCTTGATAAAAAATCTATTTATACCAAAATAATTGAAAAAAATCCCGACAGATGTGCCAAGTTAGCCGAGCGATTGAATAAGGTTGTTGTGCTTCATGGAGACGGTTCCGACCAGGAACTCCTGAAAGAGGAAAATATCCAGGATATTGATGTGGTTGTTACACTGACAAACGATGAGGAGATTAATATTTTAGCTTCGCTACTCGCCAAACAAATGGGAGCGCGCAAAACAATCACAAAGATCAGCAAGTTCAGCTATTTCCCCTTGATGTCGACCATCGGGATTGAACAGGTTGTCAGCCCCCGACTTTCTGCGATCAATACAATTTTGCAGCATATTCGTCGCGGCAAGGTGCTTTCCTCCATATCAATTAAAGGTGAGCAGGCTGAATTCATGGAAGCGGTGGCTCTTGAAACTTCAGACATAGTGGGCAAACCTCTAAAGAATATTTCCTTCCCAAAAGGGGCGCTTGTTGCCGGCATAATAAGCAAAGAGAATTTTATTATCCCTGCCGGCGATTCCATTATAAATCCTGGTGACATGATAATAATATTCGCAAGAAAACAGGCCATCCCAAAGATTGAGAAAATCCTCGCAGTTAAACTGGAATATTTTTAAATGCGCTGGCGTTATATAATTAATGTTGTTGGTGTGTTGACCATTTTTTTGGGGCTAACCATGATAGTGCCCCTTGTTGTCGGCCTTTATTTCAATGACCAAAGCGTTATTCCCATTTTAAAGTCTATTGGGATAACGATATGTTCAGGCTTTTTGCTTCACATATCTTTCAGGAAAGCTAAGGCGGAATTCATCAGCCAGCGGGAAGGCATAGCAATCGTGGCCGTCGGGTGGACGGTCGTAGG
>JABMRH010000091.1 GCA_013202725.1 Desulfobacteraceae bacterium | reverse complement strand
TTTAAAATTTCTCTTGCATTTCTTGAACAGCACAGAACTCCGCCATAAAGAACCTGGCCCTTATCGGCCGTTATATAATTGAGTATATTACCGGTGTGGGTAATAACAAGGGCGGATTTAGTCCGATCGTCAACTATCTCTTTATGAGGTTTTTCTCTTGGATGTTTAATCCCTCTGCGCAAAAGTAAATTGATTGTATCGCCAATAAGGACAATGCTTTCAAGATCTACTCCTGATTCCGGTTCATCGAGAAGAACAAGGTCGGGCTGCTGCGCCATAAGCTGAAGAAGCTCGGAACGCTTTATTTCGCCGCCTGAAAAGTTACGGTTTACATCCCGGTCAAGAAAATCGGAAAGATTAAGCTGTTTTGCCAGTTCATCAACATCAACAGACCGACTGCCGGCGCTGATCTCAACAATCGACCTTGTCTTTAAACCGTTAATAGTCGGAGGCCTCTGAAAGGATACGCCTATACCAAGGCGGGCACGCTCGTAAATGGGCATGTAGGTGATGTCTTCCCCTTTGAAGGTAATCTTCCCATGCTTCACATTATAGCCGGAAAACCCCATTAAGGTCATCATCAGGCTGGTCTTGCCTGATCCGTTTGGCCCGAAAAGTACGTGGGTTTCCCCTTCAGGGATTTCCATGTTTACATTTTTAAGTATCGTCTTTCCGCCGACTTCTACTCTAAGCTCTTCAATCTGCAGCATACTCTTCACCATGAAAAATAATTTTCGTGTTTTCGTGATAGTTCTTTTTTAGGGACTCAAAAAAAACGGCCGGAGCGGTCTATAAGCCGAATTCTGTGCCCGGTTCGGGTTACCCCGGACCGGGTAACGATCATTCATCTAAGGATGCCGGTTATCCGACATCTCTTGCGACCTACCCAGGAGCTTGGACGGGCAATCCTCAAGCACTCCTCTATTTGGTCTTGCACCAGGTGGGGTTTACAAAGCTTCTCCGGTCACCCGAAGAACTGGTGCGCTCTTACCGCACCTTTTCACCCTTACCAGACGCTTAATTTTCATAAAATGAAAATCAAGCGCCGGGCGGTATACTTTCTGTTGCACTTTCCTTCACGTTGCCGCGACTCCATGTTATGGAGCACCCTGCCCTGCGGTGTTCGGACTTTCCTCTGAATCAAAAAAATGATCCAGCGATCGTTTGGACCGCTCCGGCCGATTTCTATGATTTGTCCCAGTAAATAATTCTCTGACAGTTGGGGCAAAATTTCAAACTGTCACAACGCTGAAGTTCATTATACATCTGCGGGGGAAGATTCATATTACATCCACTACATACAGCTCCCTTAACAGATGTTATCGCCATCCCCATAGTCTGTTGCTTTACCATTATATATTTTTTCAGCAATTCAGGCTTTACTTTGCTTGAGACCTCATTCCATTCAACCTCAAGCTTGGCAAGCCTTTTTTCCCCGAGCTCCGCTTCCCGTATTATAGCTTCTTTATCGCTATTTATCACTTGTTCCAGTTTTGAATATTCACCTTGTTTTACAGAAATCCCTTTCTCTGTTTCATCTATACGATCCAGACCTAACAACATCTCATCCTCTGCTCGAGAATTTTTTGCGTTTAATTCTTCAATTTCCTTTAATAAGGATTGGTATTCCCTGTTTGTCTTAACAGCTCTAAGCTTTTCCTGACTCTTTTTGACCAGGGCAAGGCTCGTCTGAGCGTCGGAATCATACGAGCGATATTTTTTGCTCAAATCATTGAGCAAAGACTTTTCATCAATTATAGACTGTTCAAACTCCTTGAGTTTGGCATCAAAAGAATCAATTTTTTTAGCAACATTGCTCAGCTTCGATTTAATATCCTCTGATTCTATTTCGATTTTTTGTAGTTTTACCAGAATATCTATCTGTTCCTTCATATTAGTCATTAGTCACTTGTCATTAGTCATTAGTCGTTAATAATGAAACCGCTCATCCCTTACAAAACAACAAACGGATCGATTTCAGACTCGCATGCCTCGACTTTAACATCAATTCCGGTTTTTGATATAATCTCTCTAAGCCTCCTGGCAAGTACTTCAACAATCAAGTGCTCCGATGCAAAATGGCCGATATCGATAATGCCCAGATTTGCTGCTTCTACAGCCCTTGCATCATGATACCGAAAATCCCCGCTAATATATACCTGAGCGCCGGACGCAAAAAAATTATTTATCAGGCTTGAACCGCTCCCTGTGCATAAAGCAGCTTTCTTTACAGACAGATCCGGTTTCCCTGCGACTTTAATATAATTAAGACATAGTTTTTTCTTAACTTCTAAGGCAAAGGATGCAAGTTTGGTCTTTCTGGCAAGATCTCCAATCCGGCCAAGCCCCTGCTGCCTTCCGGCCAACATGCTATCAGACGGCTGTAGTCTATAAACATCATAAGCCATGGTTTCATAAGGATGATTTTTCCTCACATGCTCAATAACGTTCTCCAGATCATCTTTTTGCACAACGGTTTCAAGTCTGATCTCATCTGCATGAGATATGTCATCCGCTTTTCCGATAAAAGGCTTTGACAAAGAACCCGGCCTGAAAGTCGCCCTGCCATTATTTCGGAAAGAACAGGAAGTATATGTGCCTATTCTTCCCGCCTTTGTCTCAAAAAGTGAGGCTAAAACCTTCTGCTCATATTCAACAGGCAGATATATGACAAGTTTATAATATTCCGGCTCAATCGCTTTCCCGAGCACTTCCAGATTATTAAGACCAATTATGCGAGCAAGAATATCATTTAAACCATCCGTTACGTTGTCAAGATTAGTATGTGCCGCGAATATGGCCATTTTGTGCTTAGAGGCCATATCGATTATTGTCCCAACCGGAGTGCTGAAATCGACAGCACTTAAAGGCTTAAATATCAACGGATGATGCGTAATTAAAAGATCAACCTTCTCTCTGCAAGCAACAGCCACAACACTTGGGAGAGGATCCAAAGCAATCCGTATGGTTCGTGCAGGCCAATCCTTTTGCCCGACCTGTAGCCCGACATTGTCCCATTCTTCGGCAAGACAGGATGGGGCGATCTCTTCCATTATCTTAATAATGTCGGCTATTATTGCAGGCATAAATGTGCACTACTCGATCTACAGACAAACTCGACAAAACCGCCGCTTGCCAATGTGAGACCTTTGCAAAACGCCCCCTTTTGCCCAATTTCTGCGTCAGGCTCAAATTTTAATCCTCGAAATATTCAATATATTCCTCCGGTTAAAATTTTCGCCTTCCTTGAACTTGAACAAAATTTGGCATTTTTCAAAGGTCTCAATGTATGGGCC
>JABMRH010000090.1 GCA_013202725.1 Desulfobacteraceae bacterium | reverse complement strand
TCTGTAAAAAGAAGATAGAGAAAATAGATCCCGTTCAGGGCCGTTAAGACAAGCCCGATCAGCAGGATTTTCACCTCTATCATATACAGGCGTTCCCTTATAAGATATACCAGTTTTTTCATGCTCTTATTACATAGGGAAAACAGCCTTTTAAAAAAATTGCTATCGTTCATAAGTGTTGGCATGGGATAAAAACAAGTAATATTCAAAAGTGTTGGCATGAAATAGATCTTAAAAAAAATCACGGTCTCCTTCATAGCTTTATCGGCGAATAAAACCCTAACTAAGAGAGACCGTGATGGAACAAAAAATATATATAACACTTCGATTTAATCTTGCAACAGGGGAAAGCGAATCTTAACGAAATCGTTTATAGTTTAAAAGAACTTAAAGACCCTCTGATGCTCAACATATTGAAGAAGATATTAATTGGTTATGATGATCTCGTTTCAGAACGTTTAAGCCAAACAAAGATCTATTCCAGCAAGGCGAGAAAAGGTCTGGGACGTCATATCGGCAAAGGTGGTTCCAAAGAACGTTTTTGCCGTGGCCGCAAGATCCGGAAAGGCGGCTACTTGCGGGGAGGTATATCTGCACCACAGAATTTACAGCACACACTTTCCCATCTTTTACTCGCAGGCACACTTTGGTCTCCCTTGCACTTAGGGCATGAGCGTTTGAGGCCCAAAATAGTACCGATAACTACCGATATCAAGTATGGATTAATGAGCCTTCATTCCTTTTCTGTGAAGATGAAAATGCGTTAATAGCTTCTGATATTTTTTCAGAAGATCCAAGGACAAAAAGTACATCGTTGGACTTAAGGACCGTGTCTGCACCCGGGTTGGCCAATATCTGTGAGTCCCGTCGTATAGCCACTACAGAAATCCCATAACGCCCTCTTAACTCGATCTGGGCAAGGGTTTTCCCAATCAGCGGTGATCCTTGCGAGATCCGAAACGTGCTGATTTCGACATCATGAAGCTGTAGTTTCAAATCAGAAAAAGATGCCGACACCTTAGAAAGGCTTCGAAACATCTCGTAACCATCTGCTCGCACCTCAGCGACCAGCTTTTCGATTTCATCTCTTGGTATAAGATATTTCGTCAAAACCCGAGTAAAGATTTCCACTGATGTCTCAAATTCTTCCGGGATGACTTCGTCGGCCCCTAATTCATACAGAGGCTTCATCTCTTGGAGATAACGGGTTCGTACAATCAAATGAACCTTTTGATTAAGTCTCCGAATGATTTCGGTAATTCTACGGGTTGCCGCGGGATCATTAATAGCAGTTACAACAATTCTCGCGTCTTTGATGTTTACGTGCTGAAGTACGACCTCCTGGGTTGAATCACCATAATAAATCGGTTCGCCCTTTGCATGTTCGCTCCTTACTGTTTCCGGGTTCATCTCAATGATTGCATAGGGGATACCAGCTATACTGGCGGCGCGTGCCACATTTCTCCCGTTCATCCCGAAACCGATGATGATAAGGTGGTCTTTCCTGTCCACCACCTTTGTCTCCGATACAGGATAAATGCCTGATACCAACCTTTTCGGAACCGGTAACCGGAGGATAGTATCCGCCAGCCGGGGTGCCAGGGTTATGATAAATGGCGTCGCCGCCATGGAAAGTATGGAAAAAGCCAGAAACATCTGATAAATATTTCCGGCAAGCAAACCATGTTCAACACCGGTCCTGGATAAAATGAAAGAAAATTCACCGACCTGACTGAGTGCAAGGCCGACCAGGATTGAAGTGCGAAAAGGGAAACCTAATAAAACTGTTGCAAAACCGGCAATGATGGATTTTAAAACCAAAATCCCTAAAGCGATCAGTGCAATGGTTCCCGGTTGCTGGAAAAGGAAGTCTACATCCAGCAGCATGCCGATGGAAACGAAAAAGAAGCTTGTGAAGACGTCACGAAAGGGTAAAATACTTCCGAGTGCCTGATGACTGTATTCAGATTCGGAAATGATCAAGCCTGCTAAAAATGCACCCAGGGCAAGGGAAAGGCCCGCACTGGAAGTTATCCACGCAACAGCAAGGCAAATTACAACTATGCTCAACAAGAAAAGTTCCTGGCTTCGCGTCCGGGCGATTTGATACAATACCTGTGGTACAATCCATTTAGCGCTGACGATCACCAACCCGATGATTCCGATTCCTTTGACGATAAGCACGAGGACGGATTCGCCCGCATCCCCTGTTGCTCCGGCCAGTAGAGGCGTAACCAATATCATTGGAACAATAATGATATCCTGGAAAATCAAGATGCCAAGAGCTGTGCGCCCATGTGGGCTATCAACTTCAGCTCTTTCCTGTAGTAATTTGAGAACAATGGCCGTGCTGCTGAGGGATATAAGAAATCCTATAAAGATCGAGTTGCCAACGGGTTGGCCCAGTTGCCTGGCTATAACAAAAGCAACAAAAAATGTTAGCAACACCTGAATCGAGCCGCCCATCAGGACTGATTTTTTGATTTGCAGCAGCCTTTGAAGTGAGAACTCGATTCCGATGGTAAAAAGCAATAACGCTACACCGATTTCAGCTAAAATTTCAACTTCATGGACTGCCTTTACCAGTCCAAGTCCGTATGGCCCGGCCAATATCCCGGCAAAGAGGAATCCCACAATCGTCGGCACGCGAAGTCGATGGCATATAAAGAGGATACCAATGGACAGCCCAAATATGATAACAATGTCATTTAGCAGCGGTATTTCCATATCCTAATTTGCCTTCTGATTTTATGTTGAAAAGCCCAAAACAAAAAATCTATGGGACATTCCTCAGTTTATAAGTTTATATCGTCAAGAAGTGGATATTGATTTTGTTTTGCGATTTTTTCACCGCCAATAGCCGTAGAGTTCAGTATTTGTCTAATTTGTCGAGGATTTTTTTGTTTACCCCTGACATCATTTGTATTCTGTGTCGCACTATTCAGGTTTTGCCTCCAGGCGTTTCCGCGCCAATTCAACCGCTTTGTGAAGCTTCTGCTCCAGCAGTTCGCGTTTCGGTAGTTCGGTCATGTATTCGGCCAGGTAAATCCCAAAAGTTAAATATTTCTTTTAGAAATCTCGTCTTCGATAAATTTTTGAAGTTCTTCTTTAGCCGGTAGAGCAACCTGATATTTTGAGATAAAAAGATTGTTATCAATTCCGGCTGTAGCATACTCTACCAGTGATTGATTTTTATCCGTGCAAAGCAAAATCCCCACTGGCGGGCTATCATCTGCTTGCATTTCGTTTTTTTTGAAATAATTCAGGTAGGTATTCAACTGCCCTAAATTGACGTGATTAAATGCTTTGATTTTCAGTTCGATCAGAACATGGCATTTCAGAATTCGGTGATAGAAAACCAGATCGATAAAAAAATACTCGCCGCCGATGGTTATTCGTTTTTGGCGGGCTTCAAAGCAAAAACCGCGTCCCAATTCAAGGATAAAATCCTGAAGGTTATCCAACAATGCTTTCTCAAGATCACTCTTTTTTATAATATCCTTATCTTTCAGACCTAAAAATTCGAAAAAAAACGGATCCTGTATAATATCTTTTGGTGCAAGGGTAATTGCGCTGTTCTGAGCATATTCTGACAGTTTTGTCTTATCTTTTGACAGGCCGGATCTCTCAAAGTAAAGGCTTGTTATCTGGCGTTTTAATTCCCTGACCGACCAGTTTCCTTTGATACATTCAATTTCATAAAATGCTCTTTTAAGAGTGTCGTCTAACCGTATAAGCTCGGCAAACTGGCTGAAAGATAAATTGGTTATTAAGCCATTAGGAGGAACTCCAATTAATTCTTTATTTTCAGCTTGTTGTAATTGTGCAGACAGCGTCTGCACAATTCGAAGGGTAGATTTTTTGAAATTGACTTCAAATTTACCAAGATCAGATGATCGCAATTCCGCAGACACTGTCTGCATAATTTGAGGATATGTAAAATAAAACTGCCTGAAGAGATTTAAATTCCTTGCGGATAATCCCTTAATATGTTTGACACTTTCTGCAATTTTATCGATGAGTTTGTCACCATATACAGCTCGGTCTTCTCCATTCTGTTCAAACTCCGCAATGTAAAATCCGATAAGCCAGTTCCTAACGGTCAAATTCCTGTCAACGGCGGAAACAGCTCTTTGCTGTAATGAAAAATGCGTTTTACGTATGATATCAATTAATTGTTTAAATTTCATATGGATTCCATCTACTTCATCAAAGCAAAATCCCCTTTTACTTCTTGTTAATTCCTTTCAGCTTTTTTAAGTGCAGGGAATTTATCCAACAAGTCGTTGGATAAATGGTCTCAACCCTTATCATACAACTGCAAAGGTTTTACTTAAAAAGATGTCATAATCAAGATACTCCTGGGAAAAATTATGTTTGGTCACAATGTCGGGTTTTTTTGTATGGTATTCCACGCCGTCATATTCCAGGATCAGGGACTGCTCTTTTCCGGCTTTTGAAAGGGTCATGAGATTACTTCGCTTGCAATGACAATATATGGATTGTGCAAAGTTCTTAAATAGGGATACCATGTTTACTAAAGGAAAATCGTTTTCGTGGACTGCTTGGCACATTACATACCGGTATATAAACGCTTTTCGTATACCACATGTAACACCAAGCAGTCAAACTGTAATGACGCCCATTATACTGGACTAACCTTGAACCTCATCCCAGGATTTGACTCGGATTTTGGAAAATGCTAAATGTTTTTTCAAAATCACAATAAAAACAAAAGGAGAACAGGTATGGAAAAACAGGAATGGAATCAAGGCAGACTGCTTCAATTATCAGGTCGGTACTGGGCAACATGCACGCTTCACGCCGCAGTTAAGCTCGATATATTTACTGCAATAGGTGAAAAACAGCTTTCAGGTGAAGATATTGCACAAAAACTGAATGTGAGCAAAGAAGGAGCAGGCAGGCTTTTTAATGCTCTTACAGCCATGAACCTGCTGGAGAAAAAAGATAATAAGTTTTCCAACACCCATGCAGGCAAAACTTTTCTCTCAAAAGACTCTCCAAAGTATATCGGCTATATCATCACCCACCATCACCACCTTGTAGACTCATGGTCCAAGCTGGATCAGGCCGTTAGTACCGGAGAGCCTGTCAGAGCAAGAGCGTCTCACACAAGTCCGGAATGGCGGGAAAGTTTCCTTATGGGAATGTTTAATATAGCCATGAGCATGGCTCCTTTGTTGGCAGATAAAATAGATCTTTCTGAACGACATCACATGCTCGACCTGGGCGGCGGGCCCGGAACCTATGCCATCCATTTTTGCATGAAAAATCCCCGGCTTAAAGCCACAGTATATGATCTTCCCACCACCAGGCCTTTTGCAGAAAAAACCATTGAAAAATTCGGTTTAACCGACCGGATAGATTTTATGGACGGCAACTATGTGGAAGAGGGCATTGAAGGGGTATATGATGTTGCCTGGCTTTCTCACATTCTCCATGGAGAAGGGCAAAAGGACTGTCAGCGGATCATCGAAAAAACTGTTTCAGCCCTGGAGCCGGGAGGTATGATAATCGCGCATGATTTTATTTTAAACAATACAATGGACGGTCCTCTTTTCCCCGCGCTTTTTTGCCTTAATATGCTTTTAGGCACGCCTGCCGGCCAGTCATATTCTGAAAAACAGATTACCGATATGCTTGCTAAAGCGGGTGTAAAGGAAATTCAGCGCCTTTCTTTCCAGGGGCCGAATGATTCCGGGATTATTACTGGAGTGATTTAAATGGTGCCCCCGGCAGGAATCGGACCTGCGGCACATGGATTAGGAATCCATTGCTCTATCCACTGAGCTACGGGGGCGCAGTCTATTCGATGTATAGTTTTTGCCCTGGATATATTTTGCTTCTTGGTGTCAGGCGGTTTATGCGAAGGAAATGTTCGAGAGGCATATTGTTCAGCCTTGCAATACTAAAGGGGCTGTCTCCTCGTTTTACCATGTATATTCCAAGGCTTTTACCCGAGGCATTTTCTATATCGCTTCCCGGTATCTTCAAGACCTGCCCTATATAAAGATTTGTTGAAGACAGGTTGTTTGTTCCCTGAATTTTTGTTGTTGTTGTACCATAACGTCTGGCAAGAATCCAGAGCGAATCGCCGCTTTTAACAACATGAGTGGTTGCTTGCCCGTATTTTGATTTAGTATATCTTTTCGGTTTGGGAATAATAGTCCCTTTTTGTGGTATTTTAAGTATTGTTCCGGCAACTATATAATTTTGTTTACGTATATTATTTACCCTGGCAATTTTTGACATGCTGGTCCGGTATTTCCTGGCAATTGTCGAAAGAGATTCTCCTGTTCTTACCTTGTGTTTTACATAAGCCGCTCTTGGCGGAGATGAAACAGGTATATTATCCAGACTTGCAAGCAGAACATCACCTTTGCCGCGTGGAACTTTGAGAGGATATTCATTACCAGGCAATATTTTATATCTGAGCTCAGGGTTAAGCTGTTTCATTGTTTTTTCTGACACGTCGATTTTTGGGGCTATATCCTTGAGGCACACCTGTTTTGTTACGGTAATTGTTTCGTATTCTAAAGGTGTATCTATTTGTGTTGGATCAAACCCGTACTTTTCCATATCCTTAAGTATATGAAGGACGGCCAGAAATCTGGGGACATATCTTGCGGTTTCCCTGGGAAGCCGTTCATATAAATCCCAGAAGTTGTCAAGATAGTTTACATTCTGGCTTCGGATTACACGCAGAACTTTTCCTTCACCGCAGTTATAGGCGGCCAGAACGGTTGCCCAGTCGCCGAAAATGCTGTGCAATTCTTTCAGGTATGCTATGGCAGCCTTTGTTGCTTTAAAAGGATCCATCCGTTCATCAATAAATATATCGCGGTTAAGCCCGAACTTGTATCCGGTTGACGGTATGAACTGCCAGAGCCCGAGAGCTCTTGCCTTTGAAAGGGCGCCTACCTTGAAGCCGCTCTCAATAAGAGGAAGCCATGACAGTTCAACAGGAAGCCCTGCCTCTTTAAGAGCTTCAACTATATGCGGGCGATACATGCCTGAACGTTTATATGATTCAACGAAGAATTTTTTTTCATTGCCTTTTGTAAAAAGGGTGATTTCCGCCTGGATGTGTTTATTCATCACCATGGGGATGGCATCGTAGTTGCCATTGACGACAATATTTCGAGAAGCGTAGATTTCGAGGATACGTTTTGATATCATAAAACGCAGATCTTCCCTTTGCTGCACCATTTCAGGATCGTCATTGGTGTCGACATCCAGTATCAAAGAGTAAGCCTTGTCCAGGGCTTCAATGGCATTTTCAAGCTCCCCTTTTTGCCAGAAGTCCTGTGATACCTGGCAAAAATCGAGGGCTTCATCCAGGATCGACTGTATCTTTTTTTGAGCGTAGAGATTTTCATCTGCTTTTGTGCCGGAGCTTTTTGCGTCATTTAGTGTAGAGACTTTGATTGTATTAATGCTTGTATCATCGGTTTTGTCAGGCTCGAAATTTTCAGATTTTTGGTTGATATAATCCTCTTTTGGGGCTGTTTCTGCGGATACAACTGCATTGGTTTCGGGAAATGCTGAATTTTCACTCTGTAAAGTTGAAGTATTATACAGAGTTTGAACGCATCCGTATAAGAGAAGTAACAAAAAGATTGGCAGGTAAATAATGCGGAAGTTCAGCAAATCAGGCTCCTTAAACATTTTTTAAAGATAATGGTGTCCGCTGTCCGATTACACAAAAAATAGTATCCTTGTCAAGCTCTCATCTTGTAATAATAGTATTGTATGTCCGGAAAAGGGGCATCTAAAGTAACATCAATCTTTTTCCAAAATTGATCAATGTCGCTCGCAAAATGACTTTTTACGAAACCATCAAATAAAGTTTGCACATTTTCAGCCGATTACGATATGCAAATGTAAAAATGCTTGATTTAGCTTAAAAATAACAGAAAATTGAAGGTATGATTCAAAATACTCTTGACATTATTTTATAGTTTGCCCTATTAACCCCAAACGGCTAATAATTTAGGTTGATATTTATATTGTAGACCATTATATATAATACTTTTATTTGTTGTAAAAAAATCCTGTTTACCCGCCCAAGGCGTGGTTTGCTCTTAACACGCCAGCGTAGCTCAGCTGGTAGAGCTACTGATTTGTAATCAGTGGGTCGGGGGTTCGAGTCCCTCCGCTGGCTCCATTAATCTATTTTTATATATAATAAGGATAATTATTTAACAAACCTCATTTTATTTTGCAATTAAATATGGTGGGGTTCCCGAGTGGTCAAAGGGAACAG
>JABMRH010000089.1 GCA_013202725.1 Desulfobacteraceae bacterium | reverse complement strand
GGATGCTGCTTTAAGCGCCTGCATTACTGAAGAAGGCATAAATCTGAATGAGGAGCTGGCAAAGGTCGAGAGGCTTTTGATAAAAAAAGCTCTTCGCAGGACAAATGGTTCAAAGACAAAGGCCGCTAAACTTCTCAATGTAAGTTTTGATTCACTGCGCTACAGGCTTGAAAAACTGGATATTTAGTGCCTGAACAAAAACTAACCAAAGCTGTCATTTCGAGCAAAGCGAGAAATCTTATCATACTGAAAATACATGCATTAAAGATTTCTCCCTGCGGTCGAAATGACAAAAAAAAGGTTTTCGTTCAGGCGCTAAGTAAATAATCTACTGAAAAGAAATTAAGATGAAGCAATTAACACCGGAAGATAAAAAAAAATTATTATCAAATGCTTTCTGGGATAAAAATGTTGATGAAAACCAATTATATGACCTCATAATTGGTAAGATTGAAACATTGCCATTCTTTGATAAAAAATTAATTTTTTGCAGACTGTTATCTACATACGATTGGTACACATTGATCAAACTTATTCCAAAGAAATTATTGAGAGAAGCCTTAGCTGATGATGTCCTTGGCAGATTGTATCCAAAGGAATTAAAGGAGAAATATAAGTATGCCAGAGAAATATTATTTAAATAAACTATATCCATTTCAGGATGAAATTTTAAGAGAAATTCAGAGCCTGGATGTTGACTTTTATCTGTCTGGCGGGACTGCGTTAAGCAGGTGTTTCCTTGAACACAGATATTCTGATGATTTGGATTTGTTCTTAAACGACCATCCAAATTTTAAACATCAATGTGAGATAGTCGTAACTCATTTTAAAAAAACATCTTTTCAGTGTACTGTCTCAATAACCAGTAAATCTTTTTTGCGTATCTTTTTAGACAAGAATCAACTTGCTCTAAAGATTGATTTTATAAATGATGTTCCTTTTCATTTTGGTAATTTAGAAAAATGTGATTTTTTTGGAAATGTCGATAACTGGAGAAATATTCTTTCCAATAAAATTTGCGCTTTAAGTCGGATGGAGCCAAAAGACTATGCGGACATACTTTTCATCGCGGGAAAATACCCCTTTAATTGGGAGGATATTATTGAAGAGGCGAAAAAGAAAGATTTATGGGTTGAACCGATTGAGGTCAGCAGAATAATAAAAGAGTTTCCGGTAGAACTCCTGACCCCAATAAAATGGGTAACTCAACCTGATCTGAAACAAGCACAAGGCTCTTTAGCGTTGATTGCTGAAGATATTCTTAAGGGAGACCAAAACTCCCTTGTTTCCGTCCAGATACCCCATAGATCGCCACCATTTTAAAACCATGAGCGCTCTAAACAATGTGCCGTTTATACAGGTCTGCCTGGAGCCCAATGTTGCGTCAATGCAGAAACAAAATGCATACAGAATATCAGCGTGCCGGCTTTTCAGGTAAGACGATCTTTGATGAGGGGCTACGTTTAAATGTTCTCGTGGAAGAGGGAATTGTAAAGCTGTAACTTTTCCTCAGGATTTGTAACTTTATATCAAATATCCAGTGCCTCTTTGGGGGATCTTTGGGGGATGTTGACAAAAAGAAAAATATTGTATATTAATTATGTTATACGATGATTCACGCATAGAGGAAAAAATATGGCAAAAACAGCAATGACTCACGCAAGACTTACACCAGAAATAAAAGAAAAAGCTGAAGCTATTCTTCATGATTTGGGCATCACCGTTTCTGGGGCATACGAAATGTTTTATCGACAGATTATTGCCCACGATGGGCTTCCATTTGAGTTACAGTTGCCCAATGAGAAAACTATTAAAGCAATGAAAGAGGCCAGAGACGGTAAGGGGAAGAAATATCACAACGTCAAAGCCATGTTTAATGATATGGGTATTTGATTAAAGACCATAAACTCAAGGGAGTGTGGCGGGATTTCCGAGAGTGTCACATAGAACTGGATTTATTGTTAATTTATACTATAACTGATTTCGAACTAAGGCCAACACGCCTCGGAACTCATTCCCAATTATTTGGTTGAACGTTGGAAGATTGCTCGATCTCCTCAAAAAAAAGAAATTTCTTTGCTCTTCGGCCAGTGGTGAAAACAACATGTCCTGGGTGAAAATCGCCGGTTTTATTTTTCTGCCATTCCCACCCCTATTTGTCATTCCCGCCCTCTGTTTGTCATTCCCGCGAAAGCGGGAATCCATAACGACTTGAAAATACTGGATTCCCGTTTGCACGGAAATGACTATTCAGGCTATTTACAGCAAAATTCAAAGGTCTCAAAATGATATGGCATATTAATTGCTTTTTATACTTATCAGATGTCAGGAGAGCTTTGCACAACCCTCATTTTTGGTCAATTCTGGTCATTGCGAGGAGCAAAGTGACGTGGCAATCTTGTGGCTTATCAATGTTTTATGAGATTGCTTCGCTTCGCTCGCAATGACAATACTGGTGTTTTGCAAAGGTCTCAAT
>JABMRH010000088.1 GCA_013202725.1 Desulfobacteraceae bacterium | reverse complement strand
TGGGCTGTGTAAGAAATCTTGTTGACAGCGAAGTAATGTTGGGCCTGCTTGCAAAGGCCGGCTGGTCAACTACGCAGGACCCTGAAAAAGCCGATATAATAATTGTCAATACCTGCAGTTTTATCGAGCTCGCAATTAATGAATCGATTGACACCATACTTGAACTGGCAAAGCTTAAACAAAGCAATAACTGCAAGAAACTTATTGTTACCGGATGTCTTCCCGAACGTTTCAGAGAGGAGATAGTATCTGCTCTTCCTGAAGTTGATTTTTTCCTTGGCACAGGGGGTTTTAATAAGATTGTAGATGTTGCTGCCGCCGGCTTAACCAATATTTCAAGATGTCTTTTGCAGGATCCGAACCTGGCGCCTCTTCAACCGCAGAATGTGCCAAGGATATATAGCTCTCCACACATAGCCTATCTAAGAGTTGCTGAAGGATGCGATAAGGGCTGCACATATTGCATTATTCCCAAGCTTCGGGGAAAATACAGAAGCCGTCCATTTGAAGATATCATTGCCGAAGCCCGTTCTTTGATTCTGTCAGGTGTAAAGGAGTTGATACTGGTTGCTCAGGATTCAACATATTATGGCAAGGATTTGAGCCCATCCATTGATCTGTGCATGCTGATTGAGAGTATTGCAAACATATCGCAGAATGTATGGATCAGGATCCTGTACGGGCATCCGGAAAGTATAACCGAGTCTTTTATAAAAACGGTTGCCACGCACAGCAATATATGCTCATATTTTGATATCCCGATCCAGCATGTAAGCCGATCTGTTCTAAAAAGGATGGGGCGTAAATATTCGCGTGACGACCTGTGCAGGCTTATAGAGAAGATACGATCACTTGATCCTGGTGCAGCAATCAGGACCACCGTTATTGTGGGTTTTCCCGGAGAAACAGACAAAGACTTTCAGCAGCTTCTAAAATTCATACAGGAAACAGGTTTTGATCATCTTGGAGCTTTTATTTATTCAGATTCCAAAGACCTTCCGTGCCACAGGCTTTCCGGACATGTTTCCGAAAAGACCGCAAAGGAACGCTATGATTTGCTTATGTCCAGCCAGGCAAAAATATCTTTGGAAAATAACCGTAAGCGCATCGGCAAGGTTGTAAAGGTTTTGGTGGAAGAAAAGGGGAAGGATAACATTTTTTCGGGTCGCAGCGCTTTTCAGGCTCCTGAGGTAGACGGCGTTACATATATAAATTCCGATCAGTTGCAAGCCGGCTGCTTTGCCCACGCAAAGATCACGGATGCTCTTGAATATGATCTTATAGGAGAACCTGTATGAGCGATCTCAAAAACAGGATATTAGCTTCAGCAAAAGAGGACCTTGAGGATATTGAGATTGCCCTTAAACAGAATTTAAAACCGTATCTTGATTTGGTTTCTCAAACAGCAAGTCATATACTGTTTGCCGGCGGCAAGAGACTAAGGCCTTTGCTTATGGTGCTTTCCGCCAGAATATGCGGTTATAAGAGCAGCTCCGACAAGACCTTTTCCATTATGTTTGAATATCTTCATGCTGCCACACTTTTGCATGACGATCTTGTGGACGAGGCAACACTTCGCAGGGGCAAACCAGTAGCCCATTCAATATGGGGCAATTCAATAGCGGTTCTTGTGGGCGATTTCCTTCTTGCGCGGGCTCTTTCAATTGCGGCTGATATAGGGCGTCTTAATATCATCAAAATTATTTCGGAAATTACAGAAAATATGTCTCAGGGAGAGATTCACCAGCTTATGAGAAAGGGGCAGCCGGATCTATCTGAAGAAGAGTATATGGAAATTATCCAAAACAAGACAGCTATCCTTTTTAAAGGCGCATGTCAGGTAAGCGCCGTTATCGCAGATGCCCCGGAAAGAGAAGAAAAGGCCATATCAAACTATGGTTTCAACCTTGGGATTGCTTTCCAGATGACAGATGATCTTCTCGATTATACATCTAATGCAGGTATTCTTGGAAAGGAGGCAGGCGCGGACTTGAAAGAGGGGAAGTTGACTCTGCCGCTCATATATGCGTTAAAGCAGGCTGATTCAAAGGATCGGGCCATGATGGAGAGAATAATAGAAAATAAGGATTTTTCCGCTGACGAATTTGAAATTTTGTTAGAACTGTTAAATAAATACAAGGGGCTTAAATATACTGAAGAGTTGGCTGCAAAACATATTGCCAAAGCAAAGGAGGCTCTTGTCGGGGTTTTTAAGCCTTCAGGAACAAGGGAAACACTTATAAATATTGCCGATTACGCGTTGGCCAGGAAGTATTAAAAAATGAGATCAGCAAAACAAATATTGCTGTTTGTTCTTTTTCTATTAGCGCTCTCAGGTAGTGTTCAGGCTGAAGAACAATTAAATGCAAAAACTGTCTTGGTTATAGGGACAGGGGAAATATATTCTGATAATGTTGCTGTTGCGCGTAACCGGGCAATTTCCAACAGCCTGGTTTCAGCAATAGAAAATGTTGCAAAAGATTTTCTGCCGCTTGAGTCTCTGGTTCAGAATTTTCAAGTTATAAATGAAATTCTATATAGTAATACCGAAGAATTTGTTCAAAGATACAAGGTGCTGACAGAGGCATTGTCCGGGAATAATTACAGAGTAATGGTTCAGGCAACTGTTTCGATTGACAAAGTTCAGCAGCAACTTTCAATTGCAGGAATTATGATTGGCAAAAAGTCTATGCCGCGGGTTCTCTTTTTCATTGCAGAGCAAAGCACTGAAGATAGTTTGCCCAAATACTGGTGGGGAGAAGATAT
>JABMRH010000087.1 GCA_013202725.1 Desulfobacteraceae bacterium | reverse complement strand
TTGACCGTTAAAGGGCTTAGAACTGAAGGACATGGCCGTTCCGATATAGTTATAAGTAATGCAGATGCTTCCAGACTTCGAAGCGCTTCAGAGCATCTTACATTCTTGAAAAAATGCCGTGTAATGGTTGTGGTAGATTAGCGCCCTTCGGGCGAGCTGATAGCTGATAGCTGGTAAGCTCAACAGCTTAATAGACGTCTCGGGATTTCTACAACCTATTGTAATTCCTGTGACTTTAGTTCCGCCGGAGGCGGATTAAATAGTCGAGTTGTAATGGTTCTTGAACCATTCGACTAATCAACCACTCGACCACTTGACCAATTATGAGCGAAGCGAACTAAGTTTTTTACAAAGGAGGAATCATGTTTAATAGAAAGATATTTATTATGCTGGCAGCTATCAGCCTGCTTTTCTTTTATGCATGCGGGCCAAAGGCAATGGCGCCGAAAGCGGAGCTGGATACGCCTGAGCACCATGTTGCCAACGGTAATAAGCTGCTGAAGGCAGGCAAGATTGATGTGGCATTTCGTGAATTCAACAGAGCAAAAGAGTTGAATCCGAAATTTTCACCGGCTTATGTGGGACTCGGCCTTGTTGAGGGATTAAAAGCTGATTTTAATAACAGCCTTAAAACCATGAAAGAGGCAAGGAAATATGCCAGGGGAGATGAGCAAAAAATAGCGGTTAATGTGGGATTTATGCGGCTTTATATAATAGGCAAGACAAATATTGATGAAAACTGGCTGAAGCTTACTGAAGAGGAGTTTGATAAAGCCGTGTTGATTTCCAAAGATGTTTCCGCGCCATATTTCTATATGGGTTTGGCCTATAAAATCTCTTATAAGTTCCGTCAGGCCGCCGACCAGTTTTCCAGAGTGCTTGAATTAGACAATGGATATATTGCAGAGGCTGATAAGGAATATGCTCTTGTTCAGAAAATCGAAAGGGCGATGCCGGGTTCAAAAATCGGGAAAAAGATTGCTCTTGTCGAAGAGATCACCCGCGCAGATGTTGCCGCCCTTTTTATCGAGGAGCTTAAAGTTGATGAGATTTTTAAAAAAAGGGTTCCAAAAAAATTCGACACCGTATTTAAAAGCCCTGAAAAGCAATTGGAAACTGAAACATCTGTAAAGATTCTGCCGGCAACCGATATAGATGATCATGTGCTGAAAGCTGATATTGATGCTGCAATCGAAATAGGAATCAAGGGGCTTCAGCCTTTTCCGGATCACACCTATAAACCGTATCAGACTATAACCCGCGCAGAATTTGCGATGATGATAGAAGATATTCTTATAAAGCTCACCGGTGTTGATGCTCTGGCTACCAGGTTTATCGGCAGTGTTTCACCTTTCCCGGATTTGAGGAATGATCTTCCGTATTTCAATGCTGTTATGATTTGCACTACCCGCGGCATTATGGTGGCAAAGGATCTTGCGACAGGAGAGTTTGACGCGATAGGTCCGGTTTCAGGCGCAGACGCGCTTTTAAGTATTCGCTTACTTAAATCTCAGCTGTAACTACTCAGGTAAATAGGCTGTAGGCATTTAGGTAGCAGACTAAATAACCTGAGTGGTTACAATCCCAGTATTGTCATTGCGAGCGAAGCGAAGCAATCTCATAACACCATTGATAAGCCACGAGATTGCCGCGTCCCGCCGTGCTTTGCTCGCGGCTAAAGGCTCACTTGCTTCTCGCAATGACCAAAATTGGGCAAAAGTTCGGAGTATATTATTATGAGGTATTTTTTAAATAGAGGCATACCTTTATTTTTTCTTTTTGTTCTTTTGTTTCCATTTTCCGCACACGCTGAAAATAAGGCGGTTGAAATTGAAATAAAAGGTGATATGGCGGAAGTTACCCTGCTTGAAGGAAAGGTTGAGGTGATTAAAAAAGGGATGATAAAGCCTCAACCTTTAGCGCTTGGAGATTACGCTGCCCATGGTGATCGGATCGGCACAAAAAAAGGCTCCCGAATAGAGCTTAAACTGCCTGATAACAGCCTGATACGTTTTGATGAACTTACAACCTTTGAGATTGTGAGTGTTGAGTTCGACAAAAAGACAAAACAAAGAGATATAAATGTAAGCATGGTTTTAGGGAAAACATGGGCAAATGTATCAAAAATGTTCGGGCAAAAGGGACGTTTTGCAGTTTCAACAAAAACAGCAGTTGCCGGTGTGCGCGGCACTGTTTACAGGGTAAATGTTGGGGAAGACAACACCGTACTGGTTAAAGTTTACTGGGGCGAGGTCGGAGTCAGCAGCGCCCCCAGGGAAGAGGCTGCCGAGGGGCCTGCCCCCATAATGCAGCCAGTTAGGGTGCTGGGACCGCATCCGGTTGCCGGCCCACATCCCGTATCAATGGAAGAATGGACATATATCATAAAGTCCATGCAGCAAATCATTGTCCGGCCTGACGGGACAGCCACAAAACCGATGCCGTTTCTTGCCAGCGAGGACTTAAACGACTGGGTTCGCTGGAACCAGGAGCGGGATAAGAAAAATTAAACCACGAAACACACGCTTTTGTCAGTCCAGCCCCGTTTGTCATTCTGGCGAAAGCCGGAATCCAGTTTTTGCTCGTTCTCCGGAACAAGGAATTGTAAAATATCAAAGTCAGGCTAAAAAAGACAATAATATGCAAAATGAGAATAAGAGTATAAAACATAACGCGCATCACATATTGGATAAATCTGTATTTTTGAGATGCTTGACAGATAAACTGGCATTGAGATTCATCCTTTTATTTTTGTTATTTTTATCTTCATGCGCTTTTGTGCCGAGAACTGTGGACCTTGCAAAAATAGAAACTCGTATGGCAATACCACCCGACAATCTTTCGAATTTATATCATGTTCGATTTGGCATTTTTGAAGACAAACGACAAAATAAAGACAAACTTGGTTTTGCGCGCAATAAATTAATGATGATCACTACTTCCGTTTCACTTCAAGGCAACCTGTCAAATTTATATAAACAAATAGTTAAGAAAAACTTTGCATCAGTTGGTATTGGAGAAGGTGATTCTGAATTACTTGTAAAAGGTTCAATGCTTGAAGCTAAAACTGATGCTCTTGGTCCAGATAATATTTATGTACAAATAAAAACGTCACTAACGATTATAAATGCAATAAACAATACACCTGTTTTTAATAAGGTTTTGAAAGGATATCAAGTAGTACCTGTAACTCAGATTTCCAACTTTGCTTGGGAAGAGGCTTTTGTTGGAGCAATGAATCAAATCAATGATCAAATACAATTAATTGCTGCTGAAACTATCAATTTGTTTTCAAAATCAAAATCTGATTATTATCAAAAACTCGTTGAAGCAAAAAAAGAAAGGGCGCAAGATCTTATTGACATATTAATTGAGGGCTTTGACGACGGAATAAGAACGAGCAAACAGCAAGATCGCGATGAAGCTCTGATGAACGCAAAACTGCAAGCTATAGAAAGAGCCGGTACAAGTATTACTTCTTTTACAAAAGTTGAGAATTTTACTCTCAAAAAGGAATGGATTGAAAGCAAAGCAAAAGCTGTGCTTTTGCCTGGTTTTCAAATTATTGACAAAGGATATCAAGAAGATGGCACTTATCTTGTAATCTTATCTGGCAAAATAAAAGTAAAACGATAGGTAAAATATGAATCGGGAGAAAATTGCTCTTGTAGAGGAAAGTTAGAAACATCTATAAATAAACAAAATATGGTTAAAGGGAGGTTAGTTGCTTATTTATGGATGTTCCGCAACCTTTGCCCAAGTACGCCTATTGCTGCGGCTTCGCCGCAGCAATGAGGAGGGAAGGCGTGAGACTTCCCTCTATCCCGATTATATTGTATAGAGAATGAACCCAAAAGCAGTAATAGAAACAATAAAGGCAGACATTAACTCGGCAAAAGATCAAGGTGCTTCTGCTATAGAGACCGAAAGGCTTATTAAATATCTTGATGCCTTATCAAATCAAGTAAATGAAGCTGGCAAAAACCTTGACAGAGACGCTGAATTAGAGCGCATACGTGCTCACTACGCTAATCATCTCGCACATTATAACTGGCTCAAGGAACAAGATATTGAGCTTTTCAAATCAGTAATCACAAGTGGTCAGAATACACTTAGGGCAAGCATGTTGCTTCATGGTGCAGCCGCAGTAGCCTTACTAGCATTTATTGGTCACCTTGTTGTTAACCCAAGCACTAAACCTTTGGTTGGCCAATTTGCTCCTATTATGACCTGTTTTTTGATAGGTGTTCTTAATGTTGTAGTATGTCACGGAATTACTTATTTGACTCAATATTGTTATCATCATCATCGAAATATTTTTGGTCATATTCTAAATGTTTTATCGTCAGTGTTATCTGTATTTGGATACGGTCTTTTCGGTTATGCCTGTTATTTAAGCTATCAGGTGTTAAAGACAATATAACATCGGGCTGGACAAGGATTTTGAAAAGCTGGAGCTTTTCAAAACACACTTCATGCTTGGGTTAGCACTTTGAATAAAGGAGGATCAAAATGGAAACATCAATCCTCGAAGTTAATGAAGATGGTCTTGAAGTATCACTAATGGACGGATCAAATTGGCAAATCAATCCGGGCGATATATCAAAAACCATTTGCTGGTATGCAACCCAACGCATCAAAATTGAAGAAAATGAAAATGAGGTTTATTCTCATACTTTGATCAATCTTGATACTGCTGCTCCTGACAAAGCAAAAGCCTCACGAATTTTTTAATTTTTTTCTGTGTCACTGTATATTGCGATTGACGTAACAAAACACTGTAAACATTTAGCCCGTTGCGACGCATCATGAGAGATTTTCAATGCATTAAATTTAACTTTTGATGTTTTCAATAATACCCTTATCCTCTATCAAATAATTATAACCACCATGTATAGTGCTAACCCAGCATTGCAGGTAACAGCCATGGTAAAGGCGTTTTTGAAAATAATTTTTGGTTTGTAATTTTGTATTTATCATGAATTCAGAGGAAACCATGGTTGTCCCTAAATTCTTCGTTATGCGGACTAAGCCAAGAGCGCTCGAAACGGAATAAAATGTCAAATCCTGAATTTTATAATGGACTTGCAAGAGAGCTGATGGGACAGCTCGATCAGCTCGTAAACTTCACCAAGCACGCTCCTTCGATTGGGAAATATCACGAGGAACTTGTCAAAGGTTGCATTGCATCGTTTCTTTCGACTCGATTCTCAATCCGTAATGGATTTGCTTACTCAGACGATAATAAGGTCTCAAATGAGGGAGATCTGCTAATAATCGACGAAAGCGATCCAAGTCCGTACTTCTTTCAGCAGGGTAATCTTGTGGTAGTACATCCCAGGGCTCTTGCCTGCGTCATCGAAGTAAAAACTAAATTAAACAAACGAGACTTCTTGAACGCGGTGAGCAATCTTCACAGCTTCAAGCGGATACGGACAGACGACAATTTCCCAGTAACACTGGTATTTGCCTTTGAAGGAACGAAAATGACTTTGAAGACCCTCGACAAATGGTACAGAGCAGTAAGTATAAGTGATGAGATTTTCAACTATCCACACGTCGTCTTTTGTCTCAACCAAGGAACTCTCATCCTGAGACCTGGGACCGACTCGCGTCCACACGGCCACTACTTTGTGCTGGGAGAAGATGGCGATCAAAAAAGATTGAAAGGCCTCTCGATATTTTTGCAAACTGTACGTAAAGCGGTAGAAAGGAAGGCAGGACTCAAAACCAACCCTTTTCAGCACGCCGTTCTGGGAGAACTGAAAATGGGGTCAAGTCTATGGTTGACCCTTGCTCAAACTAATAAGGGTCAAAGGCAGACTTGACCC
>JABMRH010000086.1 GCA_013202725.1 Desulfobacteraceae bacterium | reverse complement strand
TGGGGTTTTCGTTCAGGCACTATTTAACAGCAGATACATTACATGAGATTGAACGTATCAAATTGCACCGAAAAAGTTTCGCGAAAAAGCGTCCTATACCGGTAGCAGCCTTTAGGAATATCTCTACAAAACATCAAGATGTGCTAATCGGGTAGCTGAAGGGACAATTGTTGGGTTGGCAAAAAAGGTAAATTTAGCTCAACCTACAGTAAGCCAAGCGGTTTCGAGAGGAAAGAAAATTGCAGAAAAGCAAGGTTTGAACCTTAAAGAGCAAGTAAACCAATAATCCAATGGACTTCCCCAACTTCGTTACCTGGCAAAAAGATAGGGCAGGCGTTAAACAGCGAGACAAGGTTATGAAGATTCCAGTGATTGATTTGAGTGAATGCGTTGATTGTGATGTATGTATAGAGACGTGTCCTGCTATTTTTAGGCGGAATGCCGCGGGCTATATTGAGGTGTTTGATCTTTCTGAATATCCGGAAGAAGAGGTGGCAGAAGCTATTAAGAATTGCCCGGCCAACTGTATCACATGGGAAGAGGTGTAAAAAAGAAGCAGGGAGAAAGAATGGAGCCCAAGACATTTCACAAACTTAGTTATGGACTGTATGTTGTAAGTTCAAAAAAAAGTAAAAGGTTTAATGGACAGATTGCCAATACGGTTTTTCAAATAACGTCAAAACCTCCCACAATCGCTGTAAGCATAAATAAGGAGAATTTGACTTACGACTTTATTCTTGAAAGCAAGGTGTTCACCGTTTCGATACTTTCCACGGAAACTCCCATGAAATTTATCGGCCGCTTTGGATTCAAGTCAGGCCGGGAGATCGACAAGTTCGAAGGTATAGATTACCAGGTTGGAGCCACTGGCACGCCCATTGTTTTGGATAATTCCATCGGATACATAGAGGCGGAAGTTATTAACACTCTTGACGCGGGAACACACGTCCTCTTTGTGGGGAAGGTGGTTGACGCTCAAATTATTAAAGATGGAGAACCGATGACCTATGCCTATTACCACGAAGTAAAGGGTGGCAAGGCGCCAAAGGCGGCTCCAACATACATTGATTAGAAAGAACAAAATAAAGAGAAAATGGAATCCGTAAAGTATAGCGGTCGAGCCCTCAAACGCAAGGCATTAGACCTCCTCGGTCAGGACGATTTTGATCAGGCGTTGGATGAATTGTGTCGACTGCCGGGCCGCCGGGTGATCAATCCACTTTTTTCTTTTCTTTGTCATACCGATCAGAAAATAAAATGGCGCGCGGTCACGGCCATGGGCGTAATCGTTGCGAATCTGGCGGAAAAGGATATGGAGTCGGCCCGTGTCATAATGCGCCGGCTCATGTGGATGCTCAACGACGAGTCGGGTGGCATCGGCTGGGGCGCCCCGGAGGCAATGG
The DNA here is from genome assembly GCA_013202725.1 of Desulfobacteraceae bacterium. Classification (GTDB taxonomy): domain Bacteria; phylum Desulfobacterota; class Desulfobacteria; order Desulfobacterales; family ETH-SRB1; genus Desulfaltia. The sequence goes on along the minus strand of JABMRH010000086.1, from coordinate 3,283 downwards.
CTGAAATCATGGCCTGTCATGAAGGGCTTGCAAAGGAATATGTCCACATCCTTGTTTCTTATATGAGGGAGGATGCAAACTTCCTGGAACATGAAATATTGCAACGCGGCGTGGTCTGGGGTGTGGGAAGATTGGCCCAGACGCATCCGCATCTCTTGCAGTCGAAAAATGCAATTCAGTACCTTCAACCATATTTCGACTCCAAAGACGCTACGGTCAGGGGGCTGGCTGTATGGGCACTGGGGTTGCTTGGAGCCAATACATCCCGTGCAAAGCTTGAAGGCCTCTTGGGTGATAACGACGCAGTTGAAATCTATCTGAATCGTAAGCTGATTGTCCGGCACGTGAAAGACTTGGCCGAGGAGGCTTTGGAGGAATTATCATGAAATGCCCGGGACAGGACATTCGATACTGGAAACCAGGGGCCATTTTTGATGTAAAGTGTTCCAAGTGCGGTCATGAGGTGGAATTTTTCAAGGACGACACAACTCGCAAATGTGGCAAATGCGGCCACAAGTTCGTAAATCCGGATATAGATTTTAGCTGTGCCTCGTACTGCTCGTATGCCGAGCAGTGCCTGGGATCCCTTCCGCCTGAGCTTGTGGCTCAGAAGGAAGAACTGTTTAAGGATCGGGTGGCTATTGAAATGAAGAAGCATTTCAGGAGGGACTTTAAGCGGATCGGTCATGCAATGCGGGTAGCACGTCATGCTGAACGGATCGGCAAGAATGAAGGGGGCAACCTGGCTGTGATTTTAGCCGCTGCATATTTGCATGATATCGGTATTCATGAAGCAGAGCAAAAGTATGGCAGCACGGCGCCCGAATACCAGGAGAAAGAAGGGCCGGTCATTGCAAGGTCCATAATGACCGGGCTGGGGGCAAAGAAGGAACTGACAGATGAGGTATGTGATATAATAGGGCATCACCACCACCCCCAATCTGATGAAAGTGTTAATTTCAAGGTGCTTTATGACGCGGATCTTATCGCAAACCTTGAGGCAAGACAGAAAGAAAACCCTCTGGATACTGACAACCTAACTGAAGTTATCGAAAAGTCTTTTTTGACCAAAAGCGGGCGCAAAGAGGCAAGGGAGATTCTATGAAAGTATTGCGCAAAATCATAGAAATCGATGAAGAGCTGTGCGATGGGTGCGGTCAGTGCGTGCCTGCCTGCGCCGAGGGCGCGATCCGGATTGTGGATGGCAAGGCGCGTGTTGTTGAAGATATGTTTTGTGATGGTCTTGGCGCGTGTCTCGGAGAGTGCCCCATCGGCGCTCTCAGGATAATTGAGCGGGAAGCTGACGAATTTGATGAAGAGGCCGTGGAAAAACATATAGCTTCTTTTCCTCCTAAATCTTGTGAAGAGGCCAACAAACCTGTCGTTATCCAGGAGTCTGAATCGGCTCTTTCCCACTGGCCGGTGCAGATAAGGCTTGTTCCCGCGAAAGCCCCGTTTCTTAAAGGGGCTGATCTATTGGTGCTGGCAGATTGTGTTGCTGTTGCTTTCCCTGCTCTTCACAGGGATTTCTTACGAGGCAGAGTTGTTATGATGGGATGTCCGAAATTCGATGATGTTCAGGCATACATAAACAAGTTTGCCGAAGTCTTCAATAACGCGGGTATAAAGAGTATTACCATTCCTATTATGGAAGTTCCATGCTGCTCCGGACTTCCCGCAATAGTGAAAAAGGGAATGGAAGCGTCCGGGAAGAAGATACCAATGGAAGAGGTGATTATAAGTGCAAGAGGGGAAATCTTAAGGTGGAAAAAGGTGTAGCTGAAAGGCTTGATGAACTGTACGCGCGGTATAACTGGCGCGAGTTTGTCCATCCTGACCCGCTTGAGTTCCTATACGATTATAAAGATGTTCGTGACCGTGAAATAGCGGGGATTGTCGCTTCGTCGCTTGCTTACGGTAGGGTCGCTCAGATACTCAAAAGCGTTTCTTCCGTTTTTGAGCGAATGCCGTCTCCATCGATATTTTTAAGGCATGCTTCACGGAAGTCACTCCGTAAGACGTTTAAAGGTTTTAAGCATAGGTTTACCACCGCAGAAGACATTGCTATGATGCTCTTTGGAATCAAGCGTGTGATCGAGCGGCACGGTTCTCTTCATGCCTGCTTCACAGCCTGTCTGAATAATGATGACGATACAATTCTTCCGGCGCTTTCAGGCTTTGTGAAGGAATTGGCTGTCGAGTCTGATGGGCGGTGCAACAGCCTCTTGCCTTTGCCAACAAGGGGAAGCGCGTGCAAGAGACTGAATCTTTTCCTGCGTTGGATGGTAAGGAAGGACGAGGTGGATCCGGGAGGATGGGACAATGTTCCGGCTTCCAAGCTGATCGTTCCCCTTGATACCCACATGCACCGAATTTGCCGCGCGCTCAAACTGACGCAACGAAAGCAGGCAGATATGCGTACTGCCGTGGAAATAACCACTGCCTTTAGAACAATTACTCCCGATGATCCGGTCAAGTACGATTTTGCTCTTACGAGGTTGGGAATTCGGGATGACACGGACTATAATTTGGAAATTAAGGAATTAAGGGATTTGGGGGATCGTGAATTACAATAGATCCTAATTTATTCGGACTTCCCCAAACTTTCTTACGGTCGAAGCTCCCCGCTGCTTGGCGGGGAAGCCATCCGCATTTCAAAACCGGTTACGCGGGGTTTTAACTGAATCGCAGTGATAACCCATCGAAAAGATAACAAATTGAATTGACTTATATATTCATTTAATATATATTCCCAAAGATTAATTTCGATCTGTTTTTTGAACCTCAAACAGGAGGATCAGGTGACCAGTCATAGTATTACAAAAAAAATAAAGCCCCATTTCTTCAGCCACATGAAGGATGGGGCTTTTTTGCTTTACATGCCTGGACCTGGAGCTATTAACTAAAAAAAAGATTTGGCTGTTCTATTCTTGACGATACAAACTTATAAACGGAGGAGCATGCCTTAAGTCCTCCACATTTAATGCAACATTTTTATACTTTTATGCGCATTTTCAATCCCAATATGCACCTTGATCGTATTGTATTTACTGTAATATCATGATGTTGGATAGATTGCAAAAAAAGTAATATACGGCAAAATAGCCGCATATTAAAAATAGCATGCATTTTAGCCGTATTTCATATTTCAATATGAAACAAAGGTGAATACTAATACCTTGTATTGTTTATACTTTTTAACTTTGTTACGGAAAACAGCCGTAATTAACTACGGCTATTAGGCCGTCTAATCTATGTTATGTTTCTGGAGTGAGAAATGGAC
>JABMRH010000085.1 GCA_013202725.1 Desulfobacteraceae bacterium | reverse complement strand
CGCTCTAACCAAATGAGCTAGTGGCCCTTGAGGTAGCGGGAAGGGGATTTGAACCCCTGACTTTCGGCTTATGAGGCCGACGAGCTACCAGACTGCTCCACCCCGCATCATGTAAAAAATATAAATAAGTAAAACAAAAGATTAAGTCAAGATTTTTTATATTATAATAAAGATTTAATTAAACCTGTTAAATATTCAAACTCGGCTTCCGAATGTTTATTATCCTTATATTTAATAAGAAGATGTTTTGTACGACTTGTATGACCTGATATTATTTCAAATTTTGATTGTGGACTTTTTAGAACATTTGCCAAGTATTTTATGCACATTTTATTTGCAGCTCCATTTACGGGAGGAGCTGTAAGTTTAATTTTAATCGTATCGCCATAAAGACCTGCTATCATGTTTTTTGAAGATTTTGGTTGAACAAACACTTTAAATATGATGCCTTTAGTACTTTTATTGATAAATAACATTGTGTTGAACAAATATATTTTTTAGCGAGTTACCGGGTTAGCGTTTACTTTTGCGGTTCAATATTAGAAGTTCTAATATTATTTATGATACTGCTTGACGAAATATTTTTTGTAATAGGAACAAGCACTACCCTTCCGCCGCATCTCTCAACAAGTTCTCTTCCTATAACATCTTCAAATATATAATTGCTGCCCTTTGTGAGTATATCCGGACGAATAATTTCAATTATTTTATTAAGTTGTTTTGAAGAAAACACCACAACATAATCAACGGAATCCAACGCGCCCAAGATGCTTATGCGTTCCTTTTCGCTGATTATCGGTCTTCCGGGCCCCTTAAGGCTGCTTACAGACCCATCGTCATCAATAGCGACAACAAGCACATCTCCAAGCTTCTTTGAGGCGGAAAGAAGCATAACATGTCCTGCATGTAAAAGATCAAAACAACCGTTTGTCAGCACAATTTTTTTATTGTCAGTTTTAAGTTTTTGCACAACAGCAGGAAGGTCTGAAAAAGATATAAGTTTACTTGAGGCATAATCACAACCAGGCGTCAAGGCTGATAAAAGTTCATTTTTTGATACAGTTGACGTTCCAACCTTGCTCACCACAATGCCTGCTGCTGTATTAGCAATAAATGCAGCTTTTGCAAATGAGGCGCCTGAAGCAACTGCAAGCCCTAAGACAGCGATTACCGTATCTCCCGCTCCCGACACGTCGAAAACCTGCCTTGTCTGAGCGGTGATATAATAAGGTTTTTTATTGTCCTCAAATAAAACCATGCCGTCCTTGCCGCATGTAATAAGAAGTTTTTCTGTTTTTACAGTTTCAAGAATTCTGTTTCCGGCTTTAATTAAGGTTGACTCGTCGACAATCTCTATTCCAGAGGCAAGAGCTGCCTCCTTTTTATTCGGGGTAAGCAAAGAAACGCCCAAATATTTTAAAAAATCACGCCCTTTTGGATCGGCGATAATCCGCCTGGGCGGATTATGTTTTTTTACAATAGATGTCAGTGAGTTAAGCAAAGCAGACGTAATTAACCCCTTGCCGTAATCAGAAATTAATACCAGATCCACACCAGGTATTACCCGCTTAATATAATTTAATATAACATCAAGGGTTTGTTGGGATATATCTTTTTTTGTTTCCCTGTCGATTCTAAGGACCTGTTGGTTGCCGGAAATAATTCTGGTTTTTCTGGTCGTGGGCCTTTCCGGTTCCTCGACAACCCCGTCGGTATTAACGCCGAGTTCGTTTAATTTTGCGAGCAAAAGATGTCCATATCTATCCGAACCTATTACTCCGGCCAGTGAAACCTTTGCTCCAAGCGCCATAAGGTTGTTTGCGACGTTTCCGGATCCACCCAGGGTATAATTTTCCTCTTTAACCGAAACAACCTGGACCGGCGCCTCCGGAGATATCCGGTCAACAGCACCCCACAAGTATTCATCTATTATTAAATCTCCGACAACGAGGAGATTACATTTTTCAAATTTTGAAATATCAAAACTCATAGCGATTTTATCTGTTTTTCTATAAGATCTGTTAAAAATTTTGGCGGACGGATTACCATGCCATTTTGATCAACACATGCATGTTTGGTGTAACCTTTTGCTAAAACCTTTTGGCCGTCTTCACCGGCAATTGTATATACAAACTTTATACCCCCCTTAAAGTCATTATCAACAGAGGTTTTTATAACCAAAACATCATCATATTGCGCTGGAAACAAAAATTTGCAGTAAGCCTCGGACACAGGAAGCAGAACACCTTTCGCCTCTATTTTCTTATAGGCAAGACCAAAAGATCTGAACATTTCGGAGCGGCCTATTTCAAACCAGCGCAAGTAGTTTGCATGATAAGCTATACCCATTTTATCCGTGTCGCCGTAAATAACCCTGTATGTTGTTTTATGTGTAATCATAAATTAAAAAACAATGTTATTATTCAGCCACAGGTTTACTTTGTAACGGTTCAAGGTTCACGGTTCAGAGGTTAATCACCTTGCGATTTTCTTCATCCTTAAATTTCGAGGCTCCCTGGATTCCCGCTGAAGTTTAACCTTGAACTTTGAACCTCTGAACCGTGAACGGTTACTTGTATTTAAACCTATCTGGGTTTATCTGTGTGAATCTGTGGCTGAATAGTTAGAATTATTTTTAATATTTTATCCTTATATTTCTCTGTGATCTCTGTGTGCTCCGTGG
>JABMRH010000084.1 GCA_013202725.1 Desulfobacteraceae bacterium | reverse complement strand
GGGGATTCTCTTTTCCGTGGTTTTCCCTAAAATGGAGCTTTTTAAATCAACATACAGACGCTGGGGCTTTTTGATTGAAGGGTCTTTTCTAAGAAGTCTATGAACGTATGATGTTTCCCTGTCGGCATCGATAACAATTCTGGTATAGTTTGGATTAGACCAAAATCGAAGGCCGGTTATAGTGCAAGTTTTATTATTCTTTTTTTGTTTCTTTGCTGTTTTAATTTGTTTCTTTGCTGTTTTAGTTGATGCGATTTTTTGACCCCTGGATATTGAAAATGACCGTATAGCCACAGCAGCCTTATATTTATATCTGCTTTTCGGAAAACGTTTTACAATACGCTCAAATAAATCAAGGGCCTCCTTTTTGTCCGATTTTTTATATGATTTTTTGTAAAGCTCCTGATAAAGCTTTCCGGACATATAAAGCCCTGCGGCAGCCCACGGGCCTGAAGGATCATGCCTGTAAACAGCCTGAAATTTTTTTATGCAATTCAGCCAGTTGTGCCTGTATTTTTGTTTTTTGGGACTTTTGCAGAGCTTGTTATAACAGGCTTCAGCCTTAATATACTTATCTCTTGCCGTAACAGCCGATGATACTCCCGGCTGCATAACCGCAATAATACAGCAGATAAGAAAATATAATAATATGAATGATTTTTTACTCAAATTTTATCCCACTTTTCACGCCAGGCGCCAAGTTAATCATTTTCTCACGCAAAGGCGCAAAGGCGCAAAGATTTTAAAATTATAACCCATTGACGATTCTATACTTTATTCTATTTTCTCTTTCCTATATTCTGATTTTTATAGACTGCATCAACAATTATCTTCGCAATCTCATTCTCGGCAATAATTTTCTTTTATATTATTTTTTATCTTAGCGCCTTAGCGCCTTTGCGCTGAGCAATCCCTCAATCCCCTAATTCTTAACCTCCAACCCTTTTTGCAGTTTATGCAAATAGTTCAATGCTTCAAGCGGAGTCATTTTTAACGTGTCGAGCTTTTGCAGCTTCTCTATTACAAAAGACTCCGGCTGGCGAAATAGATTTAACTGGACCTGCCCTTTTTTTACAGAACTGTTCGCATCTGGAAAAAGATAGGAGCCGTTTAATTTGCTCTCCCTGTTTTCTATATTAAAAAGAATCTTTTTTGCCCGATTTATAACTGTGTTTGGAATGCCGGCAAGTCTGGCAACCTGAATGCCGTAGCTTCGATTAGTGCCCCCTTCAATTAGTTTTCTTAAAAAGATTATTTCATCATTCCATTCGGTTACCTCGATATTATAATTTTTTACCCGTTTTTTTGTTTTGGCGAGCTCCGTCAACTCATGGTAGTGAGTGGCAAAAAGGGTTTTCACACCCCCGGCCTTTATATCGTGCAGGTATTCTGCAACCGCCCAGGCAATGCTGAGACCGTCAAATGTGCTTGTGCCCCTGCCTATCTCATCCATAATAACGAGACTCTGCCCTGTTGCATTGTTTAAAATATTGGCTGTCTCCTGCATCTCCACCATAAAGGTACTCTGGCCCTGAGAAAGGTTATCCAGGGCTCCAACCCTGGTAAATATCCTGTCTGTAATGCTGATTGAAGCCTTTTTTGCCGGCACAAATGAGCCCATCTGTGCCATGATAACCAGAAGCGCCACCTGCCGAAGAGTCGTAGATTTTCCTGCCATATTTGGGCCGGTTATAATAAGTATCTGGTTTTCATCATTATCCATTTTAATGCTGTTCGGCACAAAACGTTCCCCCAAAATCATCTTTTCCACTACCGGATGACGTCCGTCTTCGATCAGAATAGTCCCGTCTGTTGTAATTTCAGGCCTGTTGTAACCATTTTGATCGGCAACTTCGGCAAAAGCGCACAGGACGTCCAGATCAGACAGAAACTTGGCAACTTTCTGAATAGATGAGTTGTTTTTTATAACTTCCTGCCTGATATCGTTAAATATTTTATACTCAAGTAAAGCTATCCTGTCGTGTGCGCCTAAAATATCATCTTCATATTTTTTAAGTTCATCTGTAATAAAACGTTCGGCATTTACCAGGGTCTGTTTTCGGATATAGTGAGCCGGAACATCTTTCAGGCGTGTGTTGGGGACCTCTATATAGTATCCAAACACCTTGTTATACCTGACCTTAAGTGAGGTTATTCCCGTGGTTTTCTTTTCCTGTGCTTCCAGCTTTGCAAGCCAGTTTTTGCCCTGCCGGCTGATTTCAATAAGTTCGGAGAGCTCTTGATTAAAATCCGGTTTGATTATACCACCCTCATTAATCGTTGGAGGCGCATCTTGTCTAATTGCCCTTTCAATCAGCTCTGCCAGTTGATATAGATTGTCAACATCATCATTCCATTTGAAAACCTCTGCTTTAAGATGTGAAAGGCTGGAAAATATATCCGGGAGACTATTTATGGAACGCTTTATTGCAAAAAGATCCCTTGCATTTGAATATCCCATGGAAATCTTGCTGCCAAGACGTTCAAGATCGTATACAGATCTTAAACTCTCCCTGATATCCCTGCGAATCTGAATATTATTCTTTGCATCTTCAACAGCATCAAGCCTTAACCTGATTTCACGAGCATCGATAAGGGGATATCTGATCCATCTTTTAAGCAGCCTTCCTCCCATGGAAGTTATGGCCCTGTCTATTATTCCAAGAAGCGCTCCCTGTTTGCTGCCGGATAGGATATTTGTCATTAACTCAAGATTTCGGCAGGTTAAATCATCAACTATAAGGTAATTGGTTAATGAATATGTCTCAACACTGTTAATATGTTCAATTTTTTGTTTTTGGGTTTCCCGAACATAAAATATTAAAGCGCCTGCCGCTCTTATACCTGCCTTTAAGTTTTCACATCCAAACCCTTTGAGGGAAATAGTCTTGAATTGATCAATAAGGCTTTCATACCCTTTTTTATATTCAAATGCATTGTCATCCAAAAAAGTTACAGATTTTTTAGGCAGCCGGTTTATTATTGATGAGAAAAACCGGTCGGTTTTTGATGATTCAGGTAAAATAATTTCACTTGGCGAGACTCTCTGGATTTCATCAATGATAAAACGTAAATCTGTGGATTCTGACAGACGAAATGTCCCGGTTGAAAGATCAAGATAGGAAATTCCGGCAACATCATTATTTTTGGACAGAGCAAGGACATAATTATTTGATTTTTCATCTAAAAATTCATTATCAACAATCATGCCCGGGGTTATGACGCGTACGACCTCCCTTTTTACAAGCCCTTTTGCCGTTGACGGGTCCTCAACCTGGTCACATATTGCAACCTTGCAGCCGTGCTCTATCAGGCGTGAAATATAACCCTGGGCTGCCCGAAACGGTATGCCGCACATGGGAATGGGAAATTCGTCCTTCTTATTTCTGGAGGTTAAAGTAATTTCAAGTATTCCGGAGGCAAGCTTGGCATCATCGAAAAACATTTCATAAAAATCACCCATCCGATAAAATAGAATCGCATCAGGGTACTTGCCCTTAATAGATAAATACTGCTTTATCATAGGGGTTGTTTTTAAAGGAAGCATATTTACGAAATGTGTTAGGTGTTAAGTGTTAGGTATAATTTTGAGTTTTTAATTTTTAATTTTGAATGGAAAAAGACAATCCGCCTGCAGCGGAGGAAAGTTAATTTGATTCTTCCGGCTTGCGATATTTAAAGCGCAATAGGGGACGTTGCCACTATTCCACTATTTGGCTTTGGATCTCCTTCATCAACCAATAGAGCAGGCCGTATTCGGCGCGGGTTCCGGTTATAATGCATATAGTTCTCATTTATTTTTCTTTTTTATCGTGTGCTTAAACTTCAAAACAGCGAAGTTCAATTCTATCGATGTATCTGTGTCGGTTGTTTGCAAGTCGTCATCCAGGAGTTCATGCGTCCAGGGGGGGACGTTGGCAACTTTGTAAACTTATTAAAAGGGACTAATAGATATCCTACATTTTCAGTTCGTTTATTTC
>JABMRH010000002.1 GCA_013202725.1 Desulfobacteraceae bacterium | reverse complement strand
GGAGTGTACTCTTTTCCAGGGATATTGAGCATCTTGTTCTGATGAAGGATATCGGCGCCTCTGATATCATAGTAGCCACTCAATCTGATGATTTAAACACAGCGCTCCAAAAATTTACTATAAAAAATATCGATAGTCTGCCTGTGGTTAAGGATGATGATCATCAAATCCTTATAGGGATGCTGAATAGAAGAGAGGTTATTTCATTTTACAACGAGCAGATACAAAAAATGAAAAACAAACGGGGCTTCGCTCAAGACGCAGAGATCACAGAGAAAATAAATATTTATCCTTTCTGTTGAGACCCGCCTGCCTTGCCTGAACTCGCGATGGCGGGCAGGGGACAGAAAGGATAAAACTCTAATGCTGCACATGTTTATTAAGTTAATTTGTAACATTTTTTGCAATGGAAAATTTTGGTTTTCCGTATTATAATGCGGTAAAAGGTAAGGTGGTTCTGGAATTAAGGCAAGCGGAAAAGTTTCAATACGAGTTGCCGGAAATGGAGATTGAATTCACGGAGGAGCAAATGGTTGACATCGAACTGTTAGAGAAGCTGGGGCATGTCGTGGTCGCCGATATTATGGTAACTGAAGTAATTACCGTGGAGCCTGACGAGCGACTTGAAAATGTGCTGAAGATATTTAGGGACAAAACCTTCAAGGGAGTTCCTGTTACAAGCAAGGGTCGCCTGGTTGGTGTGGCCTATGCGGTTGATCTTCTAAAGGCCTACTTTATGTCAAAAAGTAACATCATCGATATCGACGAAGCATTCACTCTTGTCAGTCTGATGGATACGAAAGGTGCGGTCGATCGGTTTATGTGTTTAAAACCGGTAACTGTATATCCTTCAGACGATATCGTGAAAATTGCAAAAAAAATGGCTAAGACCGACACATATACATTTCCTGTTGTCAAGAAGGGAACGGTCAGCCCGCGTGATAACGGGGTTTTTCTGGGTATAATTACTCTTTCTGACATAATCCCCTTGATCTATGAGGCAGTTGTGAGGAGACAATAACCGATTATGTTTGATACGATTCTTGCCCTATCATTGCTTCTTTTTCTTTCGAAGTTGATCGGAAACATCTTTAGCCGGATAAAACAACCTGCCATTTTAGGTGAACTGACGGCAGGGATCCTTCTCGGTATTCACGTGCTCGGACCCTTTCTTTTTTCAGAACCCCTGCATAAAATAGAATATATACAAGTTATTTCCCAGATCGGAGCGATGTTTCTTCTTTTTATGGCAGGCTACAGCCATGTCAAGATAGACAAACTCCTGCAATTTGGAGGCCGCTCGATTGCTATCGCTTGTGTGGAGGCACCTCTCTGTTTTGCCGCGGGGTTTGGGATAGGTTATTTGTTTCATTATGGCATAATAGCGAGTCTTTTCACCGGACTGGCGCTTTCCATTACAGGCATCGGAGTGACTGTAAGGATATTGATGGATTTAAACCGCCTTCAGACCGACTATGGCATGAATATACTTGGAATAGCGATTCTGGATGCTACTTTCGGATTGTTTTTCCTGTCGTTCCTGACTGCGTTCGCACATTCGCAAGAGGAGATTTCCCTGTACACAATGGGTATTACCATTTTAAAGATCGGTTTCTTCTTTGGTGGCGCCGTCCTATTTAGCAGGGTTGTTCTCTTTCCCATTGCTTTGCTGGCTGATTACATGAACGTTGCTGAGTCAAAGGTGGGGTTGGTTCTTTCAACCCTATTTGTATTTAGTTATGTGGCGGACCGGGTTGGGCTTCATTTTATCATAGGTAGCTTTGTGGCCGGTATCATCATTGCGAGACACTCGGATTTTACGCAAAAAGAGATCAAGCATAAACTGAATGGGATTGCGTACGGTCTTTTTGTGCCAATTTTTTTTGGTGTTATGGGAGCACAAATCGATTTCGGGGTATTAAAAGATGGCGGGCTCTTTGCTATGGCTTTTATACTGACCGGAATGTTTGCCAAATTCCTGGGCGGAACCCTTGGTGCAAAGATTACCGGATACCCCGTGATGAAATCGCTTGTTTTGGGGACCGGATTGATCCCCAGAGCAGGAGTTGGGTTAGCCATGGCCTCTCTTGCTCTTTCTGCCGGCATCATTGACGAAAAGATATTTGCCGCAGTAGTGGGAATTGTAGCAGTAACAGTGCTATTCACCCCACTGGCTTTGAAATATGCAATACAGATCCTTGAAAAAAATAGTGCGGCTCTGCGGTGAACTAATACGATAGAAGAGATATAAAAGAAAAAACTACTTGAGATATATCAGCGCCCCTGACTCGTTCTGGGTTGCAACGCTAATCCGGCTGTTGTGATTTATCAGCGCCGGCCCTACAGCATTTAAGGCTTTTTCAGGGGTATTATTTATTTCGCTTATATGGGCCAGAATCACATGCTGAAGCTTGTCGTGTCGCACCTCCTTTAAAAGATTTCTCGACTCTTCGTTGGAAAGGTGACCGGTTCTGTCCTTAATCCGTTGTTTTAATTCCCATGGATAAGGACCGTTTATCAGCATATCTGTATCATGATTGGCTTCGAGGATTAATAATGAGCAGTCTTTTAGATGCTCTTTAACCATTGAGGTCGCTATCCCGAGGTCTGTTGCAATCCCGATTTTTGTTTTGTCACGATTTATAGTAAAACCCACCGGATCCTCTGCATCATGTGATATTGAAAAGGGATGGATTGTCAGGGTGTTTATCAAAAAGGATATTCCGCTTTCAAAGTTTACAATATCCTGGATATTCCCTGTTTGTAATGAAGCGGCTTTGCTGGTTCGTTCGTTGATAAAGACAGGCAGATCAAATCGGCGCGAAAGAACTCCCACGCCATGGATATGGTCGGCATGTTCATGGGATACCAGAATAGCATCAAGATCGTCAGGGCAAAGCCCTTTTGATTTTAACCTGCGTTCGATTTCTATTCCGGAAAGGCCGGCATCAATAAGTATAGAGGTGGTGCCGTCGGAAACAAATATTGCGTTCCCCTTGCTGCCGCTCGCAAGCATACATACTGAAAGGTTATGGTCGTTGTCATGCATAATAAAATGCGACATTCCTATTACAATCCAGTATGACCAAAGCCTCCGTCATTGCGGATTGTTTCGTCTAAGTGCTCAACAACCTGCAAGCGGGCCTGATATACCCTTTTAATGACCATCTGGGCAATCCTGTCGCCTCTATGAATAGTGTAATCCTTTTTACCGAGATTAATAACAGGAATCATCACCTCTCCACGATAGTCAGCGTCTATAGTGCCTGGTGAATTAATGAGCCCTATGCCATGCTTAACAGCCAACCCGCTTCTTGGGCGGATCTGTGCTTCAAACCCGCCGGGAATGGCCATGGCAAACCCGGTGGGTATCAGGGCAATTTCTCCTGTTTTAATAACGATATCTTTTTCTACGGCTGCGCATATATCCATCCCTGCTGATTGGGGAGTCATATAGCAGGGAAGAGGAATATCCTCATGCAAATCCGGCTTTAAACAAAGTATTTTAATTATAGGGGTGTGGTTCATATTTTAAGCACGGTTTTATTTGCTGTCCGAGGCATTTTCCTCTTCCAAAACAGCTTTGCGGCTCAGGCGTATCTTCCCGTCCTTTGAAATTTCGAGAACCTTGACTTTAACTATGTCGCCTTCCTTAACAATGTCTGTAACCTTTGCAACCCTGTGCGGGGCAAGCTGTGAAATATGTACAAGGCCGTCACAGCCGGGCATTATCTGGACAAATGCGCCAAAATCCATGATTTTTACTACTTTACCTTCGTAAATTTTCCCAACCTCCGGTTCCATTGTAATATCTTTTATCGCTTGTAAAGCCGCATCCGATTCTTCTTGAGAAAAAGCAGCAATTTTAACAAGGCCGGTATCATCTACCTCAACTTGTGTGTTTGTTTCACTCTGAATCGCCCTGATCATTTTCCCGCCCGGCCCTATGATATCACGGATTTTATCGGGATTGATATTTACAGTTATTATTCTGGGAGCATAGGAAGAGGTATTCTCCCTGGGCTTTTCCAATGCTTCCAGCATCCTGTCAAGGATAAAAAGCCGTCCTAAACGGGCCTGTTCAAGAGCCTTTTCCATTATATCCTTTGACAGCTCATGAATTTTAATATCCATCTGAAGGGCGGTTATGCCTTCTTTTGTACCGGCCACCTTAAAATCCATATCACCGGCATGATCTTCATCCCCAAGAATGTCGGACAGGATAACCACATTATCTTCATCCTTTACAAGGCCCATTGCAATGCCTGCTACAGGGGCCTTTATGGGAACCCCGCCATCCATCAGCGCCAGAATACCCGCACATACGGTCCCCATGGATGAAGAGCCGTTAGACTCCATAACCTCTGAAACGATTCGAATAGTATAGTCAAATTCTTCCTTGGGCGGCAAAACCTTTTCAATAGCTCTTGTTGAAAGCCCGCCATGGCCTATATCTCTACGGCTTGGGCCCATAAAGCGTTTTGCCTCTCCGACCGAATACGGGGGGAAATTGTAATGAAGCATAAACGGTCTGAATTCTTCCCCGAGCAGAGTTTCCACCCGCTGCTCATCACGACCCGAACCAAGGGTTAACACTCCTAATACCTGAGTTTCTCCCCTGGTAAACAGGGCGCTTCCGTGAGGTCTGGGCAACATTCCGACTTCACAGGAAATGGGCCTTATTTCATCAAATTTTCTGTTGTCTATCCTGCGTCCTTCCTTAAGGATAAAATCTCGCATAGTTGATTTAATCAAGTCGTTACATATATCATATACCTCATCCCTGCGTTCAGTAAAATCATCGCCGAGTTTTGCAAGGCTATCGGACTTAAAAACGCTAAGCGATTTATTGCGATCCTGTTTGCCGGGAATCATAAGGATATCACGTAGCTGTAAGGATGCTTCGGGAACAATCTTATTGACGAGATCCTTGTCTTTTTCGGGAAGGACAAATGGACGTTTCTGAACTCCATTGCTTAATTTTAGCTTCTTTTGCATATCAATTATCGGTTTTAATGCCTCATGCCCGTAAAATATAGCCTCCAGCAGATCCGCTTCCTTGACGACGTTGCCACCGCCTTCTACCATTACAATTCCGGTTTCAGAACCAGCTACAATAATATTGATATCGCAATGTTCATATTCGCTTATTAAAGGATTGATCACAAGCTTGCCGTCTATACGGCCGACACGAACACATGCAATAGGTCCGGCAAAAGGAATGTCAGATATTTCAAGAGCCGCAGAGGCTCCTATCATTGCCAGGATATCCGGGTCATTCTTCTGATCCATGGAAAGAACAAGAGCGATAACCTGTATTTCGCTGCAGTAGCCTTTTGGGAAGAGCGGTCTGATTGGGCGGTCGATCAGCCGGGCGGTTAATGTCTCTTTTTCACTTGGGCGTCCGAGTTCACGCCTGAAATAATTGCCGGGTATCCGGCCTGCCGCATATATCTTTTCCTGATATTCCACTGAAAGAGGTAAAAAAGATACATCCCGTTCCTCCCTGGATGATACAGCGGAAACCAGCACAATGGTTTCTCCGTACTGGACTACGACCGAACCGGAAGCCTGTTTTGCAATTTTGCCTGAGCCTATGCTTAGAATTTTCCCCCCGACTTCGGCTTTATATACATTTTCCATTTTGTCTCCTTTAAAATAAAAACGATTAATGACAAATTCGTAAAAAGTCAAAAAATCACTTTTTGCGAATCGTGTTAAGTGTTAAGTGTTAAGTGTTAAGTATTTGATATGGCGATTAAATGTTTTATCTTAAAGGAGACAAAATGGAAAATGTATATAAAGCCGAAGTCGGGGGGAAAATTCTAAGCATAGGCTCAGGCAAAAT
>JABMRH010000007.1 GCA_013202725.1 Desulfobacteraceae bacterium | reverse complement strand
CCGGGCCTTGCTGTGCAAGCTGCTCCGATCGATCGGCGTTAATGTGTATGAGGCGGTCAACGGGCTGGAGGCTATTGAACAATATAAAAAACAGCAGCCGGATCTCATCTGGATGGACATACGAATGCCGGTGATGGACGGGCTGGAAGCCACAAGGCGCATACGCGCTTTGGAGCTCAAAGCTCAAAGCTCCCCAGAGGAATTTGCTTCGCATTCCACGGGGCAGGCAAAGCAAAAGACAGAAGGAAAATCCTCTGAACTATCAGCTATCAGCGATCAGCTATCAGCTCGATCGGAACACGTTCCGATCGTAGCCCTGACCGCGCACGCGTTCGAGGAAGAAAAAGAGGTGATCCTGGCGGCAGGCTGTGACGATTTTGTGAGAAAGCCCTTTCGGGAGGCGGAAATATTCGATGCCATGGCCAAGCACCTTGATGTGCGTTATGTCTATGAAGAAGGCAAAGAGAGCCAGGCAAAAGGCGCAAGGGTATCTGTCCAGGATGCGTTGACACCGGAGGCCCTGGCAGGCCTGCCCGATGATTTGCTGGTAGAACTGAAACAGACTTTAATAAACCTTGATGTTGATTTAATTCAGACTGTTATCGCGCGCATCCGCGAGGTGAATGCCGCCGTCGCCGATGGACTGGCCGATTTGGCCGAAAAATATCAGTTTGAAGAAATTATGAAGCGAATAAACACCAGGTGATTGGGCGTGGAGATAGATCATGGAGGAGCAATGAAATATTTAACTGACAGTTCCAAAATTTTTACTCGATTCGACATCAACATTGAGGTGGCGCGGCGGGAGGCCCGAAAGATTTCCGCTGATGAACTGCTGCAAAAGGTGGGCGACTGCGTTGTTGAAGGTGATGAAGAAAAAATCGAAGATGTACTAAAAGAAGCTCTGAAAACAAAAAGCCCGCTGGAAGTAACCAATGAAGGACTAATTGCGGGTATGAACGAGGTCAGTTGTTTGTGGGATGAAGGTGTATATTTTCTTCCCCAGGTTATTCTTTCATCCGATGTCATGATTACCGGAATAGGCTTGTGTGAAGAGAAGATGGGAAAGTCTATGGAAAAAAAGGCTAAGGTGGTCACACACACTGCCGAAGGCGATATCCACGACATCGGCCAGGTGATCGTCAATGCGCTGTTGAATGCCGGAGGATTTGAAGTGATTAATCTCGGCGCGGATGTACCGGTTGATGAAGTGGTTGACGCCTGCAAAATCCACAAACCGGTAATGCTGACCGGGACCGCATTGATGACAACTACGATGACGGCATTTCCAAAAATTGCGGCAAAGCTGAAACAACTGAATCTGAATATCCCCTTTGTATGTGGCGGAGGAGCTGTAAGCGAGGAGTATGTGACGAGCTTTGACCTGGGAATTTGGGGGAAAGAGGCGAGCCAGGCCGCGGCTATGGCTGAAGACGCAATGAACGGGGCCGGCTGGTCGGAAATGCGGGCTAAGTGGAACGGTTAATTTCTAAGGAGGAATAATAATGAAACTGAGTAGTTCGATGGCATATGGCAGCTCCAAGGAAATGATGTTCGGGTTTGCCAAAAAGCCTGTAGAGACCAAAGACGGCCTTACGATTGGCGGCGGTTATGTAATCCCCGAAATTGTTCCCCATCCGAGGCCCGGCAGTGAGAAGACCCTGAAGACTCTTCTAAGGGAATTCGAGCGAGCTAATTATGATGCGATGGAGCGGTGTGTCATGGTCGGGCACCCCTTACTCGTTGTTGAAAATGAACATGTATTCCAGATGACCAACAACCCGGAATGGGGCAGAGAAATCGCAGCCCAGACTGCCCGTCAATTAGTAGAATTCAAAGAAAAATATGGGCTCATAGCCGCTTACCGCTCCACCATTGCCGATATACGCAAACCTGACATGGTGAATATGAGAGATTCAGACCCCACTGCTAAGGTACTTGAATCATTCAATGAGTGCGCAAAAACAGCTGATATTATCTCTATCGAGTCCATGGGGGGCAAGGAAATCTCCGACTATGCCATCATCAGGAACGATATCACGGGTCTTCTTTTCAGCCAGGCGGTGCTCGGTGGTCGGGATATGGAATGGTTATGGTCGCAGATTGTGGAAATTGCAAAAATACACGGTTGCATCGCGGGGGGAGACACCAATTGCGCCCAAGCGAATACCGCCATGTTTATGGCGGGCGGCTTTATTTCCAAGGATATCCCCCATACCCTGGCGGCACTGTCCCGGGCCATCAGTGTGAGCAGTACACTGGTGGCCTATGAGTGCGGCGCAACCGGGCCGGGCAAAGATTGCGCCTATGAAAATCCAATCATCAAGGCCATTACGGGAGTGCCGATCTCCACCGAAGGCAAGACCAGCGCCTGCGCCCATCCCGATCTTTGCGGGAATGTCATGGCCGCAGTGTGCGATCTCTGGTCCAATGAGGCCGTTGAATACCACAATATGTTCGGTGGTTCCAGCGCTGCTGTGTTTACAGAGATGCTCGGATACGATACTGCGGCGATGAATTCAGCCATTACGCTTGGCTATCAAAAAGAATTTCAGGCATGCCTGGTGAATTCCGACCGTTATCGGGGGCCCCACGGCTTCATGCTGTGCCCGGACAATGCCTGGCTTATCGGCAAAGCCGTTGTTGATAATAATGAAAGTTTGTACGCGCGCGCCAGGGCCGCGGCGAATAAGTGCGGGGAATTGATGCTTGGCGATCCCCTTCTCAGAATGACAACATTTGAGAAAGAATCATTGCTAAGCTACATGAAGGATATGGAGGCTCTGCCGGATAAAGAAGAGGACTTTATCGACATGTGTCTGAATAGATACGGCAAAGTAAAAGGATTCAGGCCGGCTTCTTACGGTTTGTAATATAGAGGAGACAATCGTTATGCCTCGACTGGCAATCGCCATGGATATAGGGACCAGCGGTTTGCGCGCCCAGGCTGTCGATCTCTCCTCACGGGAGATTATTTCCACGGCGATTACAACACGTCATCCCCTGCCGGGCGCCAACGTTATCGACCATATTCATTTTGCCCTGGAAATGGGAGTGGAAGCGGCCAACAGAATAATGCTTCAGGCAGTCAACAGGGTTATCAGGGAACTTCATGTTCATGCGGAAAAAGTGGATCGCCTCGGGGTTTGCGGAAATCCCATCCAGTTGTCCCTGTTCCAGGGAATCGAAATCCGGGATCTGGCCTATGCCGGAAAGCGGAAACTGGAATCTCTCGGCGTGGTATCTCCAAAACGGGAAGCCGTAATTACAGCGGCCCGAAATATTCCGGAATTAGATCTGCCTGCGGATTGCGATGTGATCATCCCGCCGTCGGTTCGCCGCGAAATCGGAGCCGATGCCCTGGCCATGATCATTCAAACCGGGATGCTTGAAAAAGACGAAACCTCGCTGACCACCGATTACGGCACAAATGCGGAAATGGCGCTTTTTCATGAGGGGTGTGTATTCTCAGGCTCCACCGCTGCAGGGCCGGCCCTTGAGGGCCAGCAAATCACCTGTGGCATGCTGGCTGTTCCGGGAGCTATTTCCGATCTTGAAACGGATACCCCCCATCATCGGTTGATCGTATTGGATTCCGAAATGTTTCCTGTTCAAGGACCGCTGGTTAATATAAGTGACGGCAGTGTTATTGATGCGGGGTCCGGGGCGCGGCCGATCGGGATTACCGGCACAGGAACTGTTGCCATTGTGATTCAGGCGATGGATGCCAATCTGGTCGATATACCGCGTATCAATACAATGGATGGCAAATTGCACTTTGGCGAGGATATCTTTTTTACAGAAGCCGATCTTATTGAGGCGGGCAAGGCCATCGGCTCTGTGCGGGCCGGCCATATTACCCTCTGCCGGGAAGCAGGCATCGGCCTGGATGATATTCGCACAGCATATATGTCCGGGGCTTCAGGCACCTATGTTGATGCGATAAAGGCACAGAAACTTGGAATGGTTCCTTCCCATGTAAAAACCATCTTTCAGGTGGGAAACACCTCCCTGGCCATGGCCAGGGAACTGGTGACGGACTATAAAAAACTCGATATGATGAGCAACCTGGCTAATAAGTTGCGGCAACACCACTGCATGTTTGCATCTTCCGACACCTTTAAGAAAGTCTTTATTCTGGAGTTGTCCTACTGGACCGAAGGCATGCCGATCTCCATGTACCGGAAATTCTTAAAAAAGTATGGTTTTCCCGACCTGCCGCATGCAGGCGCCGCACCTGAAATCGTTCGCACCGTAAAGCGGGATATTGATGATCTCGGACAAATGGGGCTCACAACCATCCCGGATATCGGCCGAAAGGTGCAAGTGGGCATGAAAGACTGCACAGCTTGCATGAATTGCGTGGAAGAATGTCCTGAAAACGCCATCACCGTCATCGCAGAAGCTGATCCCGCAATGGTTGTGCTGGATCAATCCCTATGCAGCGGTGTGGCATGCAGGCGCTGTGAACGGGCTTGCCCTGAAAAGTGTTTTAAGCTCAACAGTTTTTTTGGGAAATAGTCATTCAAGGTTCGGCATTTTATTTTATTCGATTTTAAAATAATTTGCGGAGCGGAGCGACATCATTATTCGACGTTCGATGTTCGATGTTCATTTTTTTGATGTGCATTGACTTATAAGGCTGATTTATCTATTTTAAGTTTATGCCGCTTTCAAAGCTTTATATAGATCAGGAGGTTGTTGATTCACCTGAGGTTGTTTCCATTCAATCGCGACTTAATCTGCCTTCTGAAACAGTTCGGGATGCGCGTGAAGTTTTTGAGTCGGTCTCATCGGCGGATGATCCTGTTAAAAAGGGAAAAGAGGTCCTTTACCTTACAAAAAATAAGGGCGCTTTTATCAGGCCATGTCCTGGAACCCGCCATTATACCTGTTGCGGCTACAAGATACTGCACATCGGCGCTTTCTGCACCATGGACTGCTCGTACTGCATCCTGCAATCATATTTTCATCCACCTGTTCTTCAGTATTTTGTTAACCATGATGATATGCTGTCGGAATTGGACAGCCTGTTTCAAAAAAAGAGTGTGAGAAGGGTAGGGACCGGAGAGTTTACCGACAGCATGATCTGGGAGTGGTGGACCGACCTTTCAAGTCTTCTTGTTCCTAAATTTGCGGGCCAGTCATCCGCCGTGCTGGAGCTAAAGACCAAAACAATTGCCATTAACGGGCTGAAAAATCTCGATCACAATCGCAAGACAATAGTTTCCTGGTCACTTAATACAAATGCAATTATCAGCAATGAGGAGCGTCATACAACCTCTCTTTCCGAGAGGCTAAAGGCGGCTGCCAAATGCGAGTCATGGGGATATCCGCTGGCCTTTCATTTTGATCCAATGATTATTTATGAGGGCTGCGAAGAGGATTACAGGCAGGTGATTATCCAGCTCTTTTCCACACTATCTCCTGAAAATATCGTATGGATAAGCCTCGGCACTTTTAGATTTATGCCGTCTTTAAAACAGGTTATTCAGAAACGGTTTCCTGGTTCAAAAATAATATACGGAGAATTCATATCCGGCCTTGACGGCAAGATGCGCTACTTTAAGCCTCTTCGTATCGATCTTTATCAAAAGATGGCATCCTGGATAAAGGAAGCAGCCCCCAATGTTCTTGTCTATTTCTGCATGGAAGATGATGAGGTATGGGAAAAGTCTTTTGGATTTATCCCATCCGACCGTGGAGGCCTGCCTCTGATGCTTGATAAAAGCGCTATGCGCCACTCTTTTTTATCTCCTCAATAAGCTTTTGTGATATCTGCGCCGGAACCTCATCATAATGAGAAAATTCCATGGAAAATATGCCGCGACCGCCTGTCATCGATTTGATATCAGGAGCATAGGTAAGAAATTCAGCCATCGGCACTGTTGCATTGATAATCTGATTTTTGCCCTTGTTGTCCATGCCAAGGACTCTGCCGCGCCTGCTGTTAAGATCTCCCATGATGTCGCCCATATATTCATCAGGCGTTGTGATGGAAACCTTCATGATGGGTTCAAGCAAAACAGGATTGGCTGCTTCGACAGCTTTTTTAAAGGCAATAGAACCGGCAATCTTAAACGCCATTTCAGAAGAGTCAACGGCATGATAGGAACCATCGTCAAGTATAGCTTTGAAATCCACACAGGGAAACCCGACAAGAGCGCCCTTCTGTGCCGCTTCCACAATCCCTTTTTCAACCGCTGGAATGTAAGTCTTTGGAATTGAGCCTCCTACAATTGAATTGACAAACTCAAACCCTTTTCCTCTTGGGAGCGGTTCTATCTGAATCCAGCAATCACCGAACTGGCCGTGGCCCCCTGATTGTTTTTTATGTTTTCCCTGAACCCTGACCTTTTTCTTGATAGTTTCCTTATAGGGAACCTTGGGGGTGTTGAGATTTACTTTAACATTAAACTTCCTTTTGAGCTTCTCGACAACAGTCTCGATATGAACTTGCCCCCTTCCCGACAGAAGAATCTCCTTTGTTTCGGAATTCCGTGTAAGCTTCAGAGCAATATCCTCTTCCAGAAGCTTTGAAAGAGAAGTAAATATCTTGTCTTCATCCTCCTTTGATTTTGGCTCAATAGCAAAAGAGATAAGCGTGGGAAGAGGGTCGGAACATTTGAATTTAATCTTATTGGCCTCATCACAAAGGGTATCGCCTGTAATCGTATCTTTAAGTTTTGCAACAGCGACTATAGAACCCGGCCCGGCCTCTGTTATTGGTTTTTGTTCTTTTCCTGCAAGCCTTAATAGCTGGGTAAAGCGTTCCTTTGAATTTTTATTTGCATTATAAAAGGTTCCGTCACTTCCCAGGGTTCCTGAAACAATTCTGAAGATCGATAGCCGGCCGGCATACGGGTCTGCCACGGTTTTAAACACAAAGCCTGAAAATGGAGCATCCGGATCCGGACTTTGCTTGATTTCATTTTTGCCTTCAGTATCCGTGCATATTATAGCTCCCCTATCAACAGGTGAAGGCATGCATTTAACAATTGTATCGGATAATAAATCGATGCCGATATTACTTATAGCCGATCCGCAAAGAACAGGCACAATTGCTCGCGATAATACACCTTTTCTTAAACCTGTTATAATATCGTCATCAGACAGAGTTTCTCCATCAAGATACCTTTCAAGAAGATCATCATCCGCCTCTGCAATATTTTCAATCAGGGCTTCTCTTTCTTTTTCTGCCTGCTCCTGCATATCAGAAGGAATATCGCCTTGTATTGCTTTTCCGTCAGAATCATAGGTATATGCTTTCATCCTGATAAGATCCACAACCCCTTTAAAATCCGCTTCAGTTCCTATGGGAAGCTGCAATATAATCGGCTTTGGTTTAAAACAGTTTGCCGCATCTTTAAAAGTGCGAAAAAAATCCGCCCGTTCCCTGTCCATTTTATTTATAAAAATTATGCATGGCAGGTTGAATTCTTCGGCAAAATCCCATGCCATCTCGGTCTGCACCTTGACGCCGTCTACGGCATCAATCAGAACAACAATTCCATCGGCAGCCTGCATGCAGCTTTTGGTATCTGAAAAGAAATTCTGATCTCCCGGGGTATCAATAAGGGAAATAACCTGTCCCCCCCATTTGAACTGGTGGAATCCGCTGCTGATACTTGTATTGCGTTTAAGCTCTTCCGGCTCAAAATCCATAACTGTATTGCCGTCTTCAACACGTCCAAGCCTCTTGATAACACCCGTGTTAAAAAGCATAACCTCGGCCAGAGATGTTTTTCCGGCCCCACCATGTGATACAAAAGCGATGTTTCTTAAGTTTTCAGTCATGTCGGTCATTTAAACTCCTCTCCGATGGTATGTTAAAAAATCATAAAACAAAAAAAATATATTTATCTGTTTAACCAAAGAAAATCAAGACTTATCAAGCGATTTTAATGCGATCATAAATTCCCTGTTCCCCTTTGAGCCAAGTATTGGAGAGGGTATAACCGATTCGCATGAAAAACCTGTTTTGATAAAAAAATCTGAAAGATCCTTTATCACTTCATCATGTAGTTTTTTGTCACGAACCACGCCCCCCTTGCCTACCTTTCCCTTGCCGACTTCAAACTGGGGCTTTATCAGGGCAAGGATCATTCCCTCTTTTTTCATAAACTTAATTACTGTTGGAACAACTATTTTTAAGGAAATAAATGAAACATCTATTGTGATAAGATCAACAGGCCGGGGAATTATTTCAGCCGGCATGTGCCGGATATTTGTCCGTTCAATAATCACGACGCGCGGATCCTGCCGAAGCTTCCAGGCTAATTGTCCATATCCAACATCAACAGCATATACACAGGCCGCGCCATGTTGAAGTAAGCAGTCCGTAAATCCGCCTGTTGATGCTCCCACATCAAGGCAGACGAGATTTTCAACATCTATTTTAAAAGCATGCAAAGCCTCTTCAAGCTTAAGACCGCCTCTGCTTACATAGGGAATATCCTCTCCTTTAATGATTATCTCATCATCTTGTGAAACAACAGCGCCCGGCTTATCCACCGGGCGGTTATTTACCAGAACCTTCCCTGACATAATCAGAGCGCGTCCGCGTTGCCGGCTTGGCGCCAGCCCTTTTTCCACAATTATCAGGTCGAGTCTTGTTTTTGACAATTTTGCCCATCAAGCATTTTTTTTGCCGTATCAACTATGGCAGATGCGTCTATCCGGTATTTTTTTCTGAGAAACTCCTGAGTACCATGCTCAACAAAGGTATCGGGTATGCCGATACGTTCAAGGCAAAAACCTGTTATACCTTCATCATTTAAGCATTCCAGAACCGCGCTTCCAAATCCTCCCTGACGAACATTTTCTTCAACGGTAATAATACGCGGTATCTTTTTTGCCAGAGAACATATCAAATCAATATCGATCGGCTTCACAAAGCGGCAATTTACAATTGTTGCATTTATATCCTGTTCGGCCAGTGTTAAATGTGCTGAAAGGGCTTCGCAAACAGAACTGCCAATCGCCAGAATAAGAACATCATCCCCCTTTTTCAGAATCTTTCCTTTACCGATAGGTATGGGAACAATATCTTCCTCTATTTTTACACCAGCCGCTCTTCCCCGTGGATATCGAAATGCTATTGGGCCATCATGGGCAAGTGCGGTAACCAACATCCGACAAAGTTCATTTTCATCCTTTGGCGCCATGACCACCATGTTTGGAAGACTTCTAAGATAAGAAAAATCGAACAGCCCCTGATGGGTCCGGCCGTCTTCACCGACAATACCTCCTCTGTCAAGCGCAAAAATCACGGGCAGGGCTTCAATGCACACATCGTGGAGCACCTGATCATATGCGCGCTGCAGAAAGGTAGAGTAGATTGCCACAACCGGCCTCAACCCCTCGGCAGCCATTCCCGCGGCAAATGTTACACCGTGCTGCTCAGCTATCCCCACATCAAAAAACCGGTCGGGATAAGCCTCGGCAAACTTAACAAGTCCTGTGCCTTCGGGCATTGCCGCAGTAACGGCGACAATCCTTTTATCATTTCCAGCTAATTTCACCATTATTTCGCCAAAAACTTCGGTATAGGTCGGAGTAGATTCTTTTTTTTCAATACAGTTTCCGGTTTTAGCATCAAAGGAGCCAATTCCATGAAAATAAACAGGATTCTTCTCGGCAGGGGGGTATCCCTTTCCCTTTTTAGTGATGACATGAAGGAGAACAGGCTCGTCAATATTTTTAATATTATTTAGTATATCAATAAGATGGTCCAGTTTATGCCCCTTTATCGGGCCAAAGTATTCAAAGTTGAAGGCCTCAAACAGTATTCCCGGTGTAATAAAGGTCTTAAAGGATTCTTTTGAACGTTTTGCGAACTGATAAACATCCTCTCCGATTTTCGGTACGGATTTAAGAAAAGTTCCAAGCTCCTTTCTTAAATCCTGCATATACTTTGCTGAAAATGTCCGGCTTAAACGTGAGGATAGGGCGCCTACATTACGAGCAATAGACATATCATTGTCATTTAATATAACCAGGAAATTTTTATGCATGTCTCCCGCCTGGTTAAGCCCTTCATAGGCAAGCCCTGCGGTCATGGAACCGTCTCCTATAACGGCGACCACCCTGGATGGTTTCTTTTTTAAACGCCTGGCGCAGGCCATGCCAAGGCCCGCCGATATAGATGTGCTGCTGTGTCCGGTTGTAAAGGCATCGTAAGGGCTTTCTTTCATGCGTGTAAAGCCACTGATACCGTTGTGTTGCCTGAGTGTATGAAATTGTTCTCTGCGTCCTGTAAGCAGCTTGTGGGCGTATGCCTGGTGCCCGACATCCCATATAATTTTATCATCAGGGGTATCAAAAACATAGTGGATGGCGATTGCGAGCTCAACAGCGCCGAGGCTTGAAGCCAGATGGCCTCCGTTTTTGGACACCACATCAACTATAACTTTTCGGATTTCCTCCGCAAGAGCCGGCAGATCGGATCGCGAAATCCGCTTTAAATCCGCGGGTGAATTAATATTATCAAGTATGCTCAAGGTGTTTCCGGCTCCTTTTTTTATAATAGTTCTGCCACAAAGGCACTAAGACACCAAGATTATTTATAATATAATTCTCGTGGATCATAAAATAAAATTTATAATTCATATCTCTTCTTTGTGCCTTTGTGCCTTAGTGGCTGAAGCTTCATTTATTATTATTTTTTTCTTTCAACAATGTAACCGGCAATAGCGCGAAGCGGATCAGACCTGTTGTCAAAACCATCTAATGCCTGCAATGCATTGCCCGCAAGTTTTTCAGCAAATTTTCTGGATTTATTAATTCCCACAATAGAAGGGTAGGTGCTTTTTTTACGGTTTTTATCAGTGCCGACAGCCTTTCCCATTATATCCGGATCACCTTCGACATTAAGGATGTCGTCTGCGACCTGAAAGGCAAGCCCGATATTTTTTGCATAAATCCCGAGCTGTTTCATCTGCTCTATACCGCCGTTTCCAATAGTGGCGCCGCAATATATCGATGCTTCAATAATAGCACCTGTCTTTAAGGAATGCATTTCTTCAAGTTCATTCAAAGTCATCAGCATAACCCCCTCAGAGGCAACATCCCTCATCTGTCCTTCAATCATCCCCTGATATCCGGCTGCATGTGAAATCGCATTAACAACGCTCAGCCATTTTGAGGCATAATTTTCATTTTTTAGCTCGACTGACGAAAGTATCTGAAATGCCAGTGTGAGGAGGGCATCGCCTGCAAGAATTGCGGTAGCCTCGTCAAATGCAACATGACAAGTTGGTTTGCCCCTTCTAAAATCATCGTTATCAATGGCAGGAAGATCATCGTGGATTAACGAATAGGTATGGATCATCTCAATGGCACAGGCGGCCGGCAAAACCTCATCTGCTTTCCCGCCCACAGCTTCGGCGGCGGCAATGCACAAAACAGGCCTGATACGCTTCCCGCCGGCCATAAGAGAATATTTCATGGCAGATACAATCCTGCTCGAACTTAACCTGTCATGCAGTATTTCATCAAGCGACTTGTTTATATAATTACTTTTCGAAACAAGATATGAGTTTAGATCAAACATAACCTACATGATTTAGTATTTTGTTTCATAATAAATGGTAACTCCTCAGTCCGACAGAGCCCTTTGGAGGATTAGCTCAAATGTAACTTATTCTTCCACGTCGGTTATAAATGGTTTTTCGGAAATATTTCCTTCCTGATCTCGCAGTAACATCGTGATCTTTTTTTCTGTTTCATCCAGTTTTTCGGAACAGAACTTTGTCAGCCTGATCCCTTCTTCAAATTTTTTTATAGCCTTCTCAAGAGGCAAATCACTGGATTCAAGTTCTTGGACTATCTGTTCAAGCTGCTTCATAGACTTTTCAAATGTCAGTTTAGCCATTATCCAATATCCTTTCTACGCGGCATATTAAAGAACCTTTTGCAACCATTACTTCAAGCTCCTGCCTCTTGCTTACCTGTTTTGCATCCATGACGACAACTGCATCCGGAATCGTCCTGGTGATACTATAGCCACGAGCCAGGATTGAGAGAGGGCTTAAAGCATTAAGCTTAGCTGTAAGTTCTCGAAGTATAGAATATTTACTGTCCAAATATATTCTTATATAAATTAGAAGGTTATCATTGTCTTGTTGAAGTTTACCATTAATCTTTTTTATCTGTGTTAATGGATTATTTACCTGCAGACTGTTAACACGCCAAAAAAGCCGTTCCCGTCTCAAGCGCAAACTGTTTTCAAATAGCCTGATAAGCCGGGAGGTTAAGTCGTCTATCCTAAGCCTGAGGTCCTGAATTTTTTTCTTTGGGTCAATTAGCCGTTTTGATGTTTCATTTATTTGTGTGTGAAAACGCTCAATCTTATTGAAAAAACAGGAGGTTAATAACCTTGTGATTTCAATGCATCTACGCACAAGATCATCCTTTTTATTAACCGCCAGTTCTGCAGCAGCAGATGGGGTCGGGGCTCGAAGGTCGGCAACAAAGTCGGAAATTGTAAAATCGGTCTCATGTCCGACAGCCGAAATAATTGGAATCTTTGAGGCAAAAACAGCCCTGGCAACTGTTTCTGAATTAAATGCCGCAAGATCCTCTATAGATCCGCCGCCTCTGGCCAGGATGGCCAAATCGGCGCTATCCTTTGTATCTGCCCTGAGATTCAACAATTCAAGTGCTGATGCAATTTCTCTTTCAGCTCCATCTCCCTGAACCTTAACCGGTATGATCTCAATATGAAGGTTTGGAAAGCGTCTGTAAATTATTTCCAGGATATCATGGACAACTGAGCCGGTAGAAGAGGTTATGATACTGATTTTTTTAGGTAAAAAGGGTAGGGGTCTCTTG
>JABMRH010000083.1 GCA_013202725.1 Desulfobacteraceae bacterium | reverse complement strand
GATTGCAGGTTATGCTTACAACGGACATACCGAGCTTCTTGCCGAGCGCACTAAGACCGATAATTTTGCCATGATGCTTGCAGGTGATAGACTTCGCGTTGTCCTTGTGACCATCCATGTTCCCTTAAAGGATGTTTCCTCAATTCTTTCCAGGGAAAAAATAGTGCAAACAATATCGATCGCACGTGATGCGCTATATGAACGTTTTGGATTTGAAAAGCCGCGTATTGCGGTAGCCGGACTGAATCCACATGCCGGAGAAGGGGGCATGTTCGGAGACGAAGAAGAAAATATTATTATTCCGGCTGTCGATTGCGCAAGAAAGGAAGGGATTGATGCTTCAGGGCCTTTTCCGCCTGATACAATATTTTATCATGCCGCAAAAGGTCGTTACGATGCCGTAGTATGCATGTATCATGATCAGGGGCTGATCCCTTTTAAGATGATACATTTTATTGATGGTGTTAATACGACGCTTGGCCTCCCTGTAATAAGAACCTCTGTTGACCATGGGACGGCTTACGATATTGCCGGATCCGGCAAGGCGGATCCGGGCAGTCTTATTGCCGCTATAAATATGGCAACACACCAGGCCGTTATTTCGCAAAAAAGAAGTGGTCAGAATATTTTATGAACCATGAAAAAATAATTATTCGTGGCGCAAGACAGCATAACTTGAAGAACATCGATGTTGAATTGCCCCGCAACAGGTTTGTGGTTATAACCGGTCTGTCAGGATCGGGTAAGTCGACGCTTGCTTTTGATACACTTTATGCCGAAGGACAGCGAAGATATGTTGAATCACTTTCCACATATGCGCGCCAGTTCTTAGAGCGTCTGGAAAAGCCGGATGTCGATATGATCGAAGGCCTGTCACCGGCCATTGCTATTGAACAGAAAACAGCCGGCCATAATCCCCGATCAACCGTTGGAACGGTTACGGAAATATATGATTATCTCCGCCTCCTTTTTGCCAGGGCAGGCACCCCCCATTGTTATAAATGCGGACAGCCCATTACCTCCCAAACACTGGATCAGATCGTGGACAGGGTTATGTCTCTGGACCAGGGAACCAGAATTATTATTTTATCCCCCATAATATCGGGACAGAAAGGAACGCATGAAAAGCTTTTAAAGCGGCTGAGAAAGGAAGGTTTCGCAAGGGTGCGTATCGACGGTAAGACCATGGAGATCGAAGATGCCGGAGGGCTGCATAAAAACAAAAAACATGACATAGATGTGGTCGTGGATAGACTGGTTGTAAAGAATAATATGAGAAACAGGCTTGCCGATTCTTTAGAATTGGCCGTATCACAATCAGACGGTCTTGTGACAGTTGATGTGCTTGGCTCAAAGTCCGATCTTGTCGGCAAACCGATTTTATTCAGCGAAAAGGCGGCATGTATTAACTGCCAAATAAGCTATCCTGAGTTTACACCAGCCAGTTTTTCTTTTAATTCTCCTCATGGGGCCTGCCCAAAATGCAATGGTCTTGGCTCAACCACTGAAGTCGATCCCGACCTTATAATTCCAAACCATGAACTCTCTTTAAGAGAAGGGGCTGTTTCGCTGTGGGCCAACAGGAATAGTGTGCATTTTGCCGAATTTTTAGATGCTTTAACCATGCACTATGGGGTTGACATCTATACGCCCTATAAGGATCTTCCTCAGAGCTTTAAAGATATTCTTCTTTATGGATCAGGGGATGAACATATCAGATTCTATTTTGAACGGAATAATCGTCGCATTATCTACCATAAAACCTTTGAAGGAATTATACCAAAATTAGAGCGTCGTTATATGGAGACGGATTCATACCAGTCCAGAGAAGAGATCAGGCGTTATATGAATTTCCGTCCCTGCCCGGAATGCATGGGATCAAAGCTGAATAAAGCAAGCAGCTCTGTTAAAGTGGGCGTGCTTGCAATTTCTGAAGTCACGGCCTTTTCAGTGTCAAAGGCAAACGCTTTTTTTAAAGAATTAAAACTAATCGGCAAGAAAGAGATAATCGCCAGGAGGATTCTAAAAGAGATAATCGAACGGCTTGGTTTTCTTGAAAATGTTGGGCTTTCCTATCTTACCCTTGACAGATCCGCTTTTACGCTTTCCGGCGGAGAGAGTCAGAGGATACGACTGGCGACACAGATCGGGTCAAAGTTAACCGGCGTTCTTTACGTTCTTGATGAACCGAGTATAGGCCTGCACCAGAGAGACAATCAACGTCTCCTGGAAACCCTTTTGCAGATGCGTGATCTTGGCAATACAGTGCTTGTTGTAGAACATGATGAAAAGACCATACTTGCTGCCGATTATGTTATCGATATGGGGCCGGGCGCAGGGGTTAAAGGGGGTGAAGTAGTTTTTGCCGGATCGCCAAAAGCGCTTTTAAAGGATAAGAATTCCTTGACCGGCCAATACCTTTCAGGGCTAAAGCGTATTGAAATTCCGTGTATTCGGCGTTCGGGGCAGAAAAGGCAACTTATCATAAAGGGCGCATCGGAGAACAATCTCAAAAATATTGATGTAGGGTTTCCTCTTGGATGTTTTATATGTGTAACAGGGGTATCAGGTTCAGGCAAATCCACGCTGGTGCTGGAAACCCTGTACAGGGTTCTGTCCCAGCGGCTGTATTATGCCAGGATACCCGCGGGTAGACACACAGATATCGTGGGTCTGGAATATATTGACAAGGTGATTAATATTGACCAGTCTCCCATAGGGAGAACTCCTCGCTCAAATCCCGGAACATATACAGGTGTTTTTACTTATATAAGGGAGCTTTTTGCCAGAACCGCCGAGGCCCGCATGAGGGGTTACAGGCCCGGCCGTTTTAGCTTTAACGTTAAGGGGGGCAGATGCGAGGCCTGCAATGGGGACGGTAT
>JABMRH010000082.1 GCA_013202725.1 Desulfobacteraceae bacterium | reverse complement strand
TACCTATATCCAGAAATTAGACTGGAAAATTAAGGAAAACAGCAACATGTGCTATTCCCTCCAGGGACTTAACAATTATATATCATCCGATATTACAAAAGAATACTGGCTTAACCGCATCTATCCCCCTGAGTTCAGGTATGCCCATAAAAATGGAGATCTTCACATACATGATCTGAGCCTGCTTTCGATTTATTGTGTTGGGTGGGATCTGGAAGATATTCTAAAGCAGGGATTCAAAGGGGTTGAAGGCAAGGTGGAAAGCGCCGCCCCGAAACATCTTAGATCGGCTCTTGGGCAAATTGTAAACTTTTTCTATACATTGCAGGGCGAAGCAGCAGGCGCCCAGGCCATTTCAAGCTTTGACACCCTCTTAGCCCCTTTTATCCGGTATGACAACCTAGCTTATAAAGAGATAAAACAGTCTCTGCAGGAGTTTGTTTTTAATATTAATATACCGACACGCGTAGGATTTCAGACCCCTTTTACCAATATTACTATGGATCTTCATGTGCCTTCCATTCTAAAAGATCATCCCGTGATCATAGGCGGAGTTGAAAAGGATGAAACATACTCAGACTTCCAGCCGGAAATGGATATGTTAAACAAAGCCTTTGCCGAGATAATGATGGCAGGGGATGCAAAGGGGAGGGTCTTTACATTTCCTATCCCGACTTATAACATCACAGCGGATTTTGACTGGGACAATCCTAATTTTGAGCCGATCTGGAAAATGACCGGCAAGTATGGAATCCCTTATTTTTCCAACTTTGTAAATTCAGACATGTCGCCTGATGATGCCAGGTCAATGTGTTGCCGTTTACGACTTGATAAAAGAGAGCTTTTAAAAAGAGGGGGCGGTCTGTTTGGAGCAAACCCCCTTACAGGATCGATTGGGGTGGTAACCATAAACCTGCCGCGCATAGGATATTCGGCTCAAAACGAAAAAGACTTTTTTGCGCGTTTAACAAAGATAATACTTCTTGCAAAGGAAAG
The DNA here is from genome assembly GCA_013202725.1 of Desulfobacteraceae bacterium. Taxonomy (GTDB): domain Bacteria; phylum Desulfobacterota; class Desulfobacteria; order Desulfobacterales; family ETH-SRB1; genus Desulfaltia. The sequence continues at coordinate 2,468 of JABMRH010000082.1, read as the reverse complement.
TCTGTCTATAAAAAGAAAGGTTCTTGAAAAATTTACAGATAAAAATCTCTATCCTTATACAAAATTTTATTTAAGAGAAATCAAGAGCAATACCGGCCTTTACTGGAAGAACCATTTTTCCACTATCGGAATTATCGGCATGAATGAAGCGTGCTTAAACTTTTTAGGCGAAGATATTACCGGTAAACATGGTCAGGAGTTTTCACTCAAGGTCATGGATTTTATCCGTGACATGATAGCACAGATGCAGCAGGAAACAGGCGAGCTTTTTAACCTGGAGGCGACGCCGGCAGAAGGCACATCGTATCGCCTGTCGATGCTTGATAAAAAAATGTTTCCTGAAATTATTTGCGCTAATGAGGATGACTATCAAAAAGGGGCGGCTCCATACTATACAAACTCCACCCAGCTTCCTGTTAATTATACAGACGATATTTTCGAAACCCTGATGCTCCAAGATAAACTGCAGGCAAAATATACAGGAGGCACTGTGCTGCATATCTTCCTCGGAGAACTGGTAAGCGACACTATGGCTATTAAAAGTCTGATCAAAAAGGTATCAAATAATTTCCGGCTCCCATATTTCACACTTACGCCAACCTTCAGCGTATGTCCATCACATGGGTATCTGAATGGCGAGCAGGCGGTATGCCCTGTCTGTAACCAGGAGACTGAAATTTATTCCAGGGTGGTCGGCTATCTGCGACCTGTAAAGCAGTGGAATGCAGGTAAGCAGGCTGAGTTTAAAATAAGAAAGACCTTTAAGGTGGTATAAGTTATGGTTGTAGGTGGTTTGCAAAAAAGTTCCCTTATCGATTATCCCGGGAAGATAAGTTGCGTGCTCTTTCTTTCAGGGTGTAATTTTGCCTGTCCTTATTGCCACAATCCGGATCTTGCAAGAGGCTTTCTTGCTTCCGATATAACTGAAAACAGCATATATGATTTTCTTGAAAGCCGCAGAGAATTTTTAGACGGTGTGGTTATTTCCGGAGGTGAACCCACCCTTCAAAAGGATCTTATCCAGCTTTGCAGAAAAACAAAACAAATGGGATATCCTGTAAAGATTGATACAAACGGAAGCCGGCCCCTGGTCGTTCAGATCCTTATAGACGAAGGTCTTGTTGATTACGTTGCAATGGACATTAAAACAGACCCTACTTGTTATTTTCCTCTGATAGAAAAAAAATACAGCCCGGAGAATATAATCGCAAGCATAAGGATCATCATGGAGTCAAAAATAGATTATGAATTCAGGACTACCTGTATAAAACCGTTTATAGATGCGAATGTTATTGAAAGTATTTCCAGGCTTATCAGCGGAGCAAAGCTATATGTCCTGCAGAAATTCCAGAACAACACCGGAGTATTGCGACCAGAATTTTTCAATGGGAATGAATGTGGCTGTAGCGATGAAGAGCTGATGCATCTGAAATCCATAGCAAAACCATGGGTAAAAAGATGTATTGTCCGCTAACACTTAAAAAAATTAGAGCCCATGCGGTAATTACCGGCAGGGTACAGGGTGTTTTTTTTAGAATGGAGACAAAACGGGCGGCTGATCATGCAGGGGTATTAGGATGGGTGAGAAATAAAATGGACGGAGATGTTGAAGCCCTGTTTGAAGGGGATGAAGAGAGTGTAAAATCGGTACTTGAGTGGTGCGGAAAAGGCCCTCCGCTTGCCTGTGTAAAGAATGTGGATGTAGAGTTTGAAGATTATAAAGGTGAGTTTAAGGAATTTGAAATCACTTATTAAAAAGAATCAAGACGGTTTATTTTTTGATTAAGACATTCTCAATAAACCGTCTTGATTTTTTGTGTTTATACGGCACTTTTTAGTTTCTTGCCCGGGCGGAATTTTACAACGTTGCAAGCTTTGATTTTGATGGGAGCGCCTGTTTGAGGATTGCGTCCTTTGCGAGCTTTGCGACGGACTTTTGAAAAAGTGCCAAACCCTACCAGCGTAACCTTACCGTCTTTTTTCTTAAGAGTCTTTGTTACGCTATCCATAAAAGCATTTAGCGCTGTTGCAGCCGCAACTTTGGAAATGCCCGCTTCTTTTGCCATCGTTTCTACCAATTCAGCTTTTGTCATAGTAATTTTACCTCCCTTTCTTTTGTCTGTTGTTAATAATGACCAAGCCCCTGATTTTTAGTCCAATATGACAGGCAATATAGCAGGCTATTATTAATGTCAACACTTTTTTTGCATGCAATGCTGTTAATATGCTTTGTGGTTGCATATGCGAACATGGATGGCTAAAAAAGACTGTATTGTAAGACCCTGCGCAACATTTATCAGGGTGCGAAACTTGATTGTATAGGAATTTCCTTTCCTGAAATAACAAATCACAAATCACAAATATCAAATAAATTACAATGACAAAAAATCAAAATCCCAAACCCGTATATGTTTTGGTCATAGAATAATGAAATTTGGGATATATTTGTAATTTGATGCTAGGAATAT
>JABMRH010000081.1 GCA_013202725.1 Desulfobacteraceae bacterium | reverse complement strand
TTCACGGTTCACAATTCACAGTTTTTTCAATAAACTATGCAACGTCTGAAGCATTCTAACCGTTAACCGTAAACTGTTACTAATATCTTTACAAATTAGGGAGAATAAAAAAATGTCTGTTTTAAAAGCAATGAATGATTCAAAAGGATTTTTAGAGGTAGCTCCCTCCCTTCCATATAAAGTGGCCGACATTTCGCTTGCAGATTTCGGATTCAAGGAGATGAAACTTGCAGAAAATGAAATGCCCGGTCTTATGGCGGTCCGGAAAAAATACGGGCATGAAAAGCCTCTAAAAGGAATGAAGATCATGGGAAGTCTCCACATGACCATTCAGACCGCCATGCTTATTGCAACGCTCAAGGAGCTTGGAGCCGACCTTCGCTGGGCTACGTGCAACATCTTTTCAACACAGGATCATGCCGCTGCCGCAGTTGCCGAAGCAGGACTTGCGGCGGTTTATGCGTGGAAAGGCGAAACTCTCGAAGAATTCTGGTGGTGTACGGAACAGGCTCTTACATGGCCGGACAACAGCGGCCCCGATCTTATTGTTGATGATGGCGGAGATGCTACTCTATATGTGCATCAAGGCGTAAAAATAGAAAAAGACCCTGCCCTTTTAGATAAGGCTTATGACAGTCTTGATATGCAATGTCTTATAGCGCGCCTGAAGGTGAGCTATGAACGGGATTCCAGTCGCTGGACAAAAATCGCATCAAAAATCAGAGGCGTTTCCGAAGAGACAACTACCGGTGTTCACAGGCTTTACCACCTTGCAAAGAACGGCGAACTGCTTTTTCCGGCTTTTAATGTAAACGATTCGGTCACAAAATCAAAGTTTGACAACCTTTACGGATGCCGGGAATCTCTGGCTGATGGAATCAAACGCGCCACAGATATTATGCTTGCCGGCAAAGTCATAGTAATATGCGGTTATGGAGATGTCGGCAAGGGATGCGCAAAGTCGATGAGCGGTTACGGCGCACGTGTGCTTATTACTGAGATCGATCCGATATGTGCCCTGCAGGCTTCTATGGAAGGATATGAGGTCGTAACCATGGAGGATGCAGCGCCGATCGGGGATATCTTTGTTACTGCCACAGGATGCTACCATGTTATTACCGGCAAGCATATGGAACAGATGAAAAATGAGACAATTATCTGCAATATCGGACACTTTGATAATGAAATTCAGATGACCTATCTGGATGATAATCCGGATTGTAAAAAGGAACAGATTAAACCACAGGTTGACAAGTGGACCCTTAAATCAGGACGATCCATTATTGTTCTTGCTGAAGGAAGGCTGGTAAATCTTGGATGCGCAACAGGACATCCCAGTTTTGTAATGAGCAACAGCTTTACAAATCAATGCCTTGCGCAGATTGAACTTGCAACAAAACAGTACGAACGCAAGGTTTATACTCTTCCCAAAAAGTTAGATGAAGAGGTGGCCAGGCTTCATCTTGGCAAGCTTGGCGTAAAACTGACCAAACTCAACCAGTTCCAGGCCGACTACCTGGGAGTGCCGATTGACGGACCATTTAAACCTGATTTTTACAGGTATTAGCCCCAATATTTCGATCTGTTTTCTTCACCACGAAAAGCACGAAAAGCACGAAGAATGTCCCCAAAGCCCTTCCCTGGTATTAAGCTGCAATAACTTCTCCAAAATCTTTAACTTCACGAGGTTTTTGCTCTACAAGCCATAGGTCTAATTTAGCCTGCATGTATAACCAGCTTTCAGGTGAGGTTTTTGTTGCCTTGCCAACCCTAACTGCCATTTCAGGACTCAATGATGCTTTACAATTTATTAATGCAGATAAGGTCTTGCGAGTAACTCCTAAGCGTTTTGCAGCTTCCGTTACAGTTAGGCCAAGAGGAATAATAACATCTTCTCGCAAAATCTCTCCAGGATGAGTAGGCTTTCTGTGACCTATCATTTTAGATCCTCCCTAAAATTCAGTGATAATCACGATAATCAACGACAATGGCGTCAGTGTCGTCAAACTGAAAAGTAACTCGCCAATTTCCGCTAACCCAAACTGACCATGTTAAACGTGATTCACTTCTTAACGATACAAACTTATAAACTGGGGATGTTCCCTAAGTTGCCCAAGATACGAATCGCCAGGGTACACAAGAAAGGTCTTGACTGCATGATATTTGACATGTAAATTGGCAATAACCATGATATCTGACGGTATTTATGGCAATTATTATGGAGGCGAGCAATGTATGTTAAAAGGCAATTGGATTTACTAAGGATTCTGCAAGAAAAATCTTACTTTTTATTCGGACCACGTCAAACGGGAAAGACATCCTTGATTCAACATACGTTAAATGAATACAGGTGTTACAATCTGCTTCAAACGGATGTGTATCTGAAATTAAGCAGGGAGCCTCAAAGGCTTCGCCAGGAAATAACAGACGATGACAAGGTTGTTATCATCGATGAGATTCAGAAGCTGCCAATTCTGCTTGATGAAGTACATAACTTAATTGAAGAAAAAGGGATTCATTTCCTTCTTACAGGGTCCAGCGCCAGGAAGTTGAGAAATAAGGGCGTGAATCTGCTGGGGGGCCGCGCCAGAATCAGGCGGCTGCGTCCCTTTATTTTCAGGGAGTTAAAGGGGGATTTCCAATTACTGAAAGCCCTGGATACAGGTCTGATCCCTTCCATCTATTTTTCCAATGCACCATTTGAAGATCTGGAGGCATATGCGGGAAATTATTTAAGGGAAGAGATTGCAGCGGAAGCCATCGTTCGGAATGTGCCTGCATTCAGCAGATTTCTCACTGTAGCCGGGCTGTGTAACGGTAAAATGATTAATTATACGAACATAGCAAGCGATGCACAGATTCCAAGATCAACCGTGCAGGAATATTTTCAGATTCTACGCGACACGCTGCTTGGCGATGATCTGCCTGCATGGCGGAAATCCGTCAAACGAAAACCGGTTTCCACTTCTAAATTCTACTTTTTCGATATAGGAGTCGCCAGATTTCTGCAAGGTCGTCGGGGCCTGGAGATGAGATCCCCGGAATTTGGAGAGGCATTTGAAGCTTATATCCATCATGAGATAAAAACCTACTGTGATTACAAGAGGGGTTGTGATCTGTGTTACTGGAGGTCAACCTCAGGCTTTGAGGTTGACTTTGTCATCAACGGAAAAACAGCGATTGAGGTAAAAGGGAAGGCAAATATCACAAAAAAAGACTTTAAAGGATTGACTGCAATAAAGGAAGAAGAACTTTTAGAGAATTATATATTGGTCACTCTTGAAGATACCCCTCGAAAAGATGGGGATATATGTATCATCCCCTGGAAAGATTTTATTGCGACCCTGTGGCAGGATGCGTATGTATGATAATATTCCTTTGCTGCATTAAGATCTTGGCACATTTCTTCGCAAAAAGAGACCTTTGAAAAATGCTCAATTTTGTTCAAGTTGAAGGAAGGCTAAAATATGAGCGCTGATGCTT
>JABMRH010000080.1 GCA_013202725.1 Desulfobacteraceae bacterium | reverse complement strand
AGTGTTTCAAGGCAGGCAAAAAATCGATGCTGGTTTTGAACAAGTGCGGGACCGAATCGTAGAGCTCGCTGATAAGGATGTGATAGAGCTAAAATTTTTTTAATATGCCGGTTGAGCCGCCATTTGCTGCTCGAACGGATTGGTTATTTATAAATTGACATTCCTCCGAGTTCCCCTATTATGTCTCCATTATGTCCTCGCTACCATCTGAAGCCGGGAAAAACAGGTAAATCGTCGGAGGTAAATCGTGAACGAAAATAATACAGACACACCATCACCGGAAGCCTGTGCGGGCGAGATATTCGAGCTCAGCGGCTCGAAGTTTGCCCCGGATGTCGCTGCCGAGCTTTGGCCGAAAATTTTGCGACACAAGTGGTTTATGTCTGAAAAACTTGGTCGCGACATAGGGCTGCGAACCGCTTGCATAGATTTTATTGAAAACATGGACCAGGTTCACAAAGAATTTATGGCTTATAGGCAGCCTGACTTCCTTGCCGAGATGGGAGCACAGACAGTCAGCAGGGAAATATGGGACACCATTTCCGATTCCCAGCCGCCCAAGCAGTTGGTTGAGCGCAGAATCATCCTTCCTCTGACCGAGGAAAAGCTTGCCAGAAAACACGGCGTTGTTCCTCCAAAGACGATTATCTTTTTTGGCCCGCCTGGAACCGGAAAAACCCATTTCGTGAAGGCAATAGCAGGGGTCCTGTCATGGTGGTATATTGAAATTGCGCCCAGCATGCTTATGGCTGATGGAGCAGACAAACTTGGCGCCAATCTGCGCAATGTCATGGAAAAAGCCCGCCAACTGGAAAAAGCGGTCATTTTTATTGACGAGTTTGAAGAAATAGCAGCCAGCCGGGATATGGCTACACGCATTGACAAATCAATCACAAATGAATTCTTGAAACAGGTGCCTTTGCTAAAAAACCAGGGGAACAAGATCCTGCTGGTGTGTGCCACCAACTATATCCGACAATTAGATTCAGCGCTGCTCCGCCCAGGACGCTTTGACTGCATTATCCCTGTTGGAGGATTAGATGATGAGGGCCGGAAAACAATATTGAGGCATTATCTGTCCAGACTCAACACAGGAGATATTAACATTGATCAAATAACCGCGCTTACCGATAGATTTACACCGGCCGATATCGAATATATGTTCCAGAAGGTTGCACAGCTGGCATTCGAGCTGGAGTATAGAGGCAAACAAGATTATAAGGTAACTACAGAGACATTTATTGAAGTCGTTGCACAAATTCCTCCGTCCCTGACCGATGAGATCATCGAGGAGTTCCGCCAGGATAGTGCAACATATTCCAGAGCTTGAACAGTTGAAAGCGGAAAATCCTAAAGGGCGGGGAGAAAACATTGCCGTTGATAACGGATTTGACCTGTTGGAAACCTGGTAAGTTATAATGCAATAGACATCCCGAAAGTGGTCATGCACTTCAATGGTCATTCCAACACTGCTAAAATAAATATAAAAAGCATTGCCGTCACGCTGTTGGTAAAAACGATCCATCCGATTCTGTCCAGTTTATCGATAGGTTCCATCATGCACGGTCTCCTTTTATCGCAAGGTCAATTTCAGTCCTCAACCTGGCTTTCAAGCTGTTTTCATGATCTAGTCGTGAATCAAAATTGATATGTCCCGGCTGGACACCTGGTCCGTTGGTGGATTGAACTGCAGAAAGAATCGTCTTCCCGACAGGCTGTTTTGTGTCTTTGGCTCTCATGAACTCCGGAGCTGTCAGGGATCAGTTTAAAGATGGCCAAACCTGCCTTCTTCCCTGATCCCCGACTACTGACCGCTGATTTAGAACTCTATTGCCAGTCTGGCAAAGACTTCGTTTACGCTATCCTCAACAGTAGTACCGGCTTGATTTTCGTAATTGCTTCCGCGATATTCAACCATAAGAGTGGTTACAAAACTATCTTTTTCAAAAAGCTTATAGTTTGCGCCTATTGAGTATCTGTTTTCCAGATGCCCATCCTGATCACCGCTTTTATCATCGTCAAAAGCCTCATACCTGACCGCTATTTCCAGAGGATCAATAACCTGGCAGGCAATTGCGCCAAACCATGCCGATTCCTTGTATTCCTTATTGTCCGTTACATGCTTTTCTCTGTTAAGAGCGGCAATGTACTCGGCATCGAAGGTAAACATGCCGATCTGATATTCGAACATTCCGCCGCCGGTCTCATTGCGGCTTCCCTGACCCGGTTCCGAATCATAATAGGCGCTTAAGGTAAGTCCCTCTATCGGCGCTATGGATACATTGAAAATATATGATTCAACATCATCCGTCGGGTCAGGATTGGTGGCAGGATCTCTCGCCCACCCATAACCGGCTGCCGACAACTTATCCGCCAGAACTTCGCCCTTGTAAACTGTAGCAGATATATCAAGCCCTAATAAATCGGGTGTAAATCCCAGTGTCGCGCCTGTTCTGGCTACTTCATAGCAATCCTTGGTAACAGGATCACTGATCAGATGGCTGTTGAACACGCCAAAGGGCTGGCCCCTCTCGCCGCCTACAAAATAGAGGGGAAATCCCTCTTTCTGTATGGTAATTATCGCCTCATCCCAGAAAATCTTATTATCACTATCAAGGCTTTCTCCCTTGAGAACGAAATTACCTGTTACCCACTCGTGAAATTTTGCCTCGACTCCAAGCTGTACTGTCCCGATATCGAGATCAGATGTGGAATCGCTGTTTTTATCCGTAACATCCCTTGGATCTGTATAGGAATAATCCAGTTCAATGGCTCCGCTGAAGGTTAGATTTTCACCCAGACTGCCGAGCAGCTCTGTTTTTTCCTCCTGTTTCTCAACTTTTTCTTCCAGATCTTCAATACGTTTATAGAGATCTTCAATATCTCCATCTCCGGCAAAGACCGGAGAAGAGCCAAGAAACACCAACCCGAAAATCAACACAAATATTGTAACTAATAGTTTTTTCATTTTATTCTATCTCCTTGTGCTTTTTCTTTGACATTTTTCAAGAAAACTCTTATTTAAAAAAAGAGCCCAAAAAGGCACAGAACTCTAGTTCGGGAAAATCTGCCTTTGAGGACTTACGAGGGGTCTGCGAGGGGAATGGCCGCCAAACCGATACCCCTTGCCGACCCTTTCACTTATTTCATATCCACTGCCTTGATCCAGATGACGGCATCTGCATTGAATTTTTCTCCTTTATGTACTTTTTCAGGACCCACACCGAGGGCTGCAAACCCCCACCATCCGGCCACGGGAATGCCGAAGGAAAACTCGCCGTTTGCATTGGCTTTAATGGTCATGGTGACAAAAGCATCCTGTGGGGCCTCAAAGTAGTTCGACCTGGCAAAGGCGTTTTTGTCCATGAGAACATCATGATTGATATATTCCACCTCGATATCGCAATTGGGAACAGGTTTGCCTTTGCTGAGGACAACCCCGCGAAATACATTACCGGTCCACAGGGCATAGGGCTTGTCCAAAGGAACTATTTCGGTTTCCAGACCTGCCGGCTCGGCCCAGTTACCCGGAATACCGCCGACATTGACGATGGTTTTCGTGATCTGCTGCATCCAGGCTTCTTCACCCTTGTCATAATAAGGCCCGGGAACAAAACAAAACACGTGGTCGCCCATACTTCTTACTTTAACGGACGCCTCATATGCT
>JABMRH010000079.1 GCA_013202725.1 Desulfobacteraceae bacterium | reverse complement strand
ATATTGAGATGATTCTTGGTGGTTACAAATCCGCCGCCGAAAAAGCACAGGAAGCAGGGTTTGACATCATAGAGATTCAGGGAGGACACGGTTATCTCATCTCGCAATTCCTGAACAGGAAGCTGAACAAAAGAGAAGACCGCTATGGCCGGGACCGCCTGCTTTTTGCAACGGAGGCCATTGCAGCAGTAAAACAGGGAGCCCCTGATCTCCCATGTATTCTCCGGATCTCAGGTAACGAGATGTCGCCAGAGTTCGGCATCAGCCAGGAGGATCTTCTACCACTATTGAAACTGGCGGAAGGAGCTGGAATCAATGCTATACACGTGGGTATGGGAAATGCCTGCTTTAGCCCTCCATGGTATTTTCACCATACCAGTCTCCCGGATAAGCCCCAGATGGATGCATTGTCATGGGTCCGTAATCATACATCCATTCCCATGATTGTCGCCGGCAGGATGGGCAGGAAGGAAAAGGTAATCAAGGTCCTGGATGATGGACTGGCTGATCTTGTGGCCCTTGGAAGACCTCTTATTGCCGACCCTGATTTGATAGAGAAATGGCAAAAAGGGATGGATGAGGATGTCATGTATTGCGGCTATTGCTTACAGGGATGTCTCCATCGCATGAAAAGCGGCGAATCCTTGGGGTGCAACCTAAACCCGGAGATCGGTTTGCCTCCTTTGGGGCGGACAGACATTCCCATGAATGTCCTGATCGCAGGAGGAGGTCCTGCCGGTATGAGTACTGCCCTGTATATGACCAGACGTGGTCACCATGTTACGCTGGCCGAGAAAACGGATCATTTAGGCGGGCAATTCGCCGTCGCATGGCAGGCGCCCGGAAAAGAAAGGATGAAAGAGGGGTTGGATAGCCTTAAACATTTGGCAAAGGCGAGTGGCGCATCTATTCTCCTGGAGAAATCCGTGGACGCGGCCCTAATTCAGAAGATTCAGCCGGATCTTCTCGTCTGGGCAACCGGAGCGGTTCAAAATATCCCGGAGATCAAGGGCCTTGACAATCAGCATGTCATGACATCCATAGATTATTTCCGGGAAGAAAAGAAGGTAAAAGGGCCGAGGATCCTGGTCATCGGAGTTGGTCAGGCCGGGATTGAGATTACTGAAAAGTTGGGCAGCGAGGGTTATAATGTAGTCGCCATAGAGCTTATTGATCAAATAGGAGGCATGATGGAGATGATTACAAAGAAATTGACCCTAATGAGGATTGACCAGATGGACAAGGTGACGCTGATGCCACATACAACGGTTAAGGAGTTCAAGGCTGACAGCGTTGAGGTGGAAAAGGATGGGGAGAGACTGTCTTTGAAACCCTTTCAGAGTGTTATCCTGGCGTCAGGCATGAGATCTGCCGCAGGACCCGATGAAGAGATCGTAAACGCCGTTCCCAAGATGGAAATCATTGGAGATGCCAGGGATGTCCAGGATATCTTCAGCGCTGTCCATGCAGGCTATAATCTTGCCCTTAAATACTGAAGGTTGGAAGTGCTTTATAGGAGGATTGAAAATGAAAACCTATCTTGATTGTCTTCCCTGTTTCTTAAATCAAGCTCTCCGGGCGGCGAGAATAGCGACTGATGATGAAAAGAAAGTTAAAGAGGTATTAGATGAAGTGGGGATGATGCTAAAAAACATCCCGCTTGTAAGCAATCCCCCGGAAACCGGGAGACTCATCTATCGCAAGGTAAGCGAGATTACGGGGAATTGGGACCCCTATAGAGAAATAAAAGATAAAAGCACAAAAAAGGCCCTGTCATTGTATCCTTCTTTGAAAAGCCATGTTGAAAAGTCTAATGACAGGCTTTTGACAGCGATTAGAATTGCGATTGCCGGCAATGTGATAGACTTTGGCGCAGGCAGGGCTTTTGATATTGAAAAAGACACAGCCGAAACGCTTAAAAAAGACTTTGTTATATGCGATTATAGTAGATTCAAAGATTGTTTAGATGAAACCGATGAGATTTTGTATATTGGGGATAATGCCGGGGAATGTGTCTTTGACAAAGTTTTAATAGAGGAGATGAAAAAATCAACCATATATGTCGTCAGAAATACACCTGTCATAAATGACGCGACATATGAGGACGCAGTAAAGGCAGGCATCGATAAAGTCGCAACCATATTATCCTCAGGCACGGATGCTCCCGGGACTGTTCTTAAAAGATGCAGCTTAGAATTTAAGAATGTTTATAAAAATTCAAGATTGATAATAAGTAAAGGGCAGGGGAATTATGAGGCTCTTTCCAATGAAAAGTTACCTATATTTTTCCTCTTAACAGTAAAGTGTCATGTCGTTGCAAACGATATCGGCGCTGGGGAAGGTGATATTATATTAAAAAGAATGTAAAACTTAGCTGTTAAAAATAATATTTTGCAAAACAGGCGGCCTTGTAATCGGGGGCTTAGGGGACATTCAGTTTATAAGTTTATATCGGGAACGGGCTTAGGGTACATCAGTAAAAGTCCGCTTTGCTTAATATATTCTTTACGTTTTTTCTGATTTCTGCCATAATCTTTCAATCTCATGGGCATACCTCCTTCGGCGGCAAAAAAATCATGAATAATAACAATTTCAAAGAACATTTTAAGAAGAAAATACTCATCACAGCCTCTGTCGGTTTATTGCTGGCATGCATATGTGTAGCTCTGATAAGTGTCTTGCCGTTATATAAACAACTCAGAGCGCAACAGGCTAATAATCTGATTTTTGCTGTGAAAACAAGAAGTATGGTGGTTGAGGGGTTTCTGGCAAAGGCTAAAGAAACAGCACGGCAAATTACCAGCCGCTCAAAAGCCCGAGAAGCTCTGGAAAAATACAACAATAATGAAATTGATTTGTCCACGTTCAATGATTTTTCCATTCCAATACTACAGGACGCCATAAATTTATCCCAATTTGCCGTTGGCATAAACCGTTTGGATCAACACGGAAAACTGGTTGCCCAGGTTGGCCTGTCAGCGCCTGAGAAATTTCTGCACCCGCCGGATATTGCAGACAACAAGCCAATGCTTAGTGGCCCGGTAACAATTGACAATGATTCATATATTGTGGTCAGCGCTCCAATTATAAACAGACAGAAAAGCCGTGTGGGCACGGACATTGTTCTTTTCACAACTTCCAAACTGCGTGAGATTGTTCAGGATTACACAGGGTTGGGCAAAACAGGGGAAACCATTATAGGAAGATTAAGCAACAATGGCCAACCTGACTTATTTTTCCCGACCAGATCAGAACTGGAACTAGGCCGGAAGGCGCATATATCTGGAAATTCAGCTACTGCGAAACAAGCGCTGGAAAAGGTCTTCGTTCCTGATCGTGAAAGAACTGTCCACCTGCATGAAACCCATCATGACTTGGTTGCTTATGGCCCCATAGAAGGTATTGATTGGGGAATAATTGTCAGAATGGATAAATATGAACTTTTTAAGCCGGTTACCAAACAAGTTCTGATTATCGCTCTGGTTATTGCCGTGCTGGTGATTCCTTTGGGACTTCTGGGGCTTATTCTCCTGCTGCGTCCACTTTCTAACCGAATGATAATCCATATTGACACCTTGCAGCGAGAGATAAAGGCCAAAGAAAACGCCATTCATGAACGTGCCCTGGCAGAGGAAAAATTATTGGATGAAAAAGAACGGCTCAATGTCACATTACGTTCTATTGGCGATGGCGTCATTACCACTGATCTTGACGGTAAAATTGTATTAATCAATAAAATTACCGAGCAGCTAACAGGCTGGAGCCAGCAGGAAGCCATTGGCAGACCAGTTCAGGAAGTTTTCAATATCATAAATGAGAAAACCGGCAAACCCTGTGATAATCCAGTGAATAAAGTTCTTACCTCAGGAAAGATTGTGGGTCTGGCAAATCACACTGCCCTTATCGCCAGAGATGGCACTCAGTATATTATCGAAGACGGCGGAGCGCCAATATTTGACAAAGAAAGCAAAATGATCGGTATAATCCTTGTTTTTCGGGATGTGACTGAGAAAAGAAAAACAGAAGAGGAATTGCTCAAAGTAAAGAAACTTGAATCAGTAGGAGTGCTGGCCGGCGGCATTGCCCACGATTTTAATAATATACTTACCGCTATTTTCGGAAATATCGAACTGGCAGGAATGTCTATTGATTCCAGCAGTAAAGCGTATCATTTCTTGCAAGAGGCGAAAAAAGCATCTGTAAGAGCAAAACATTTAACCCAGCAGATGCTTACCTTTTCCAAGGGTGGTGATCCTGTCAAAAAAACAACCCCCATCGGAAAAACTATAACCGAATCGGCAAATTTTGTATTGCATGGCAGTCCGGTATCATGCCGGTTCAGCATCCCTGATGATTTGTGGCTGGTTGATATTGATTCGGGACAAATAAGCCAGGTAATTCAAAATCTGGTCATAAACGCCAAACATGCCATGCCTGAGGGCGGTGAAATCAGAATCAACTGCGCCAATATCGAGGATATCAGATCCGAAACACCTCTTAGTTTGCCTGGTAAAGCTTATATCAAAATCACTGAGCAGGATAACGGTTGCGGTATCCCAGAAAAACATCTTGAAAAGATCTTTGACCCCTATTTCACTACCAAGCAAGATGGCAGCGGGCTGGGGTTGGCCATTTCCCATTCAATTATCAGCAAGCATAACGGCCATATTTCGGTACAGTCCAGAATAGGCGAAGGCTCTACCTTTACCATATATCTGCCCGCTTCCGAAAGGCGCTCAACCTGACCGCAAAGCTCTGATTGATCAAGAGGTTGGCACACTGGTCTTTACAATGCCGATAGAAAAGACATCATCAAGGAGAATATTATGGAGGAGTTGAAAAAAAGCATTGTCATACCGATTGATGGTTCAAAAAATTCGTTGAGATCATTGGATTATCTTAATCTTATGTTTGGTCCGGAGCATAAAATGCATGTCCATCTTCTGTATGTCATTCCCTCTTTGCCGCCGCTGTTAACAGACGATAAAACAATGGACAGGAAGCTCAGGTCGGCGCTGGCTTCGGTTAAAAGAAAGAATAAAGAAATAGCCGAGCGGGTTTTAGCGGAAGCCGAAAAAATTCTTATTGATAAAGGTTTTGATGAAGAGAATATCAAACCGCATTACCGGCAATGTGAAAGTACTATTGCCAGAGATATTCGCTTCTGGGCAAAAAATAAAAGGGCGGATACTATTCTGATGTCCAAGCGGGGCCGTACCGATTTTAAACCGTTTATCATGGGCGCTGTATCCACAACGCTTGTGGAGTACTGCAGGGATTGCCCACTGTGGATAGTGGGGGGTGGGGTTCGTTCAAAAAAGGCGCTTATTGCCGTGGATAGCTCCGAAAATGCCCTGAGAGCTGTTGACCATGCCGGTTTTATGCTTTCCGGTACCGATTGCAAGGCGACCATTTTTTATACCATGAGAAATTTGAGACGCTTTGTTCCTCTTGAGGCCCTTGAAGAGGCTCCAGATCTTGAAGAGTTCTGGCGGAATAAGGCAGGCCAGCAGATTGCTCCATACATGAAAAAGGCTAAAGAAATGCTTCTTGATGCAGGGCTTTCCGAGGATCAGGTCGCCACTAAAGTAATAGACGGCAGCCGGTCTGCTGCTGACGATATTCTCAAAGAAGCACGTGAAAACGGTTTTGGAACAATTGTATTGGGACGCAGGGGTCTTTCAAAAATAAAGGAGCTTTTCATGGGCAGTGTAACCAGCAAAGTTTTGCTTAACTCAAGCGGGTTGACTGTTTGGATCGTTCAATAATAGAGACCTTTGCAAAACGCCCCCTTTTGCCCAATTT
>JABMRH010000078.1 GCA_013202725.1 Desulfobacteraceae bacterium | reverse complement strand
GTGAGAGATACGCCGAAAAAAAGCCCATAAATGGGAATAGTAGAGTTATGCCCAAAACAGAACTAACCTCATAACCTTCTGTTATTACAATAATTATAATTTATTCATTTTTTTCTTGACGGTATTAATATAGGATGTCCCTCAACTTGCCCATGCCAGATTTATTAAATAGGTCTAAGTCTATGTCAAAGATGATTGGTTTTTGAGTTGAATACGAAATGAGCGAATCAATATCATGATGTAGAAACTGACTTGCTTTATATTCTGCTAAAAGCGATTCATCCAAACCAGGCTCTGTGTCCTTTTGTTTACAATAAAAATGTACTTCATCGACGAGCCCTCTTATGATGGCAGAAGCAATGAAAGAATCTTTTCGTATATAATCTTCGAGAACTAAGTTATGTATTTTCCCAATTTCTTTTATGTTTACCAGTTCTTTAATGTGAGTAGATTCTCTGAAATCATTCACACCATCCCAGTGGTAATCCAGATGAAACAGTGCAAACGGAGCTTTGTGAGCATTTTGCGAAAAGATTTTTTCCCATATGTAATAGGCCCATTTATGATCATCCATTAACCAGATATTTGGGGAAATCTCTTCAAAATACCTATCATTAGTTTTGAAATTAGCAATATCTGGAAATTGTATATCCTGCGATAGATTTTTTTGCATAACCAGTTATTATATAGTTTCGGTGAAAATGGTGTCACCAAGATCTTAATTTTTAATATAACTACTTCTTAGCTCTACTGCCAAATGGTTATTACATCCATCAAGGGGCTTGTGGATCGTCTGAAGTTAATTCAATTGGGCCAAAAGCTGTGTGAAGTTCATAGATTCCTTTTTTCTTATAGTTAATTATATTTCTGTCATCTGTCTTGAATGTCATTTGACCTGGTGTAATATGAGAGCCGGATGATGAAAATGATTCAACAAGATCAGCCCAAATATTAATATTATATTTTTTTCCATCTGATCCTTGTGCCGAGAATGATCCCATTTTTTTTGGTGTATCCATTTGTAGCTCCTTTCAAAGGCTAACCCAGGCATGAGTGGTTGAGGAAAGCGCCAGATTTTTTCAATCCATCTCCATGCTTTTGTTGTCCTATCTCATCGTTTTTCTGGCTGATCGGACTTCGTAAAGGGCTTGGTCTTCACAAATTTGCATATGTCCCGTGTTTTCAAAAGTCATTTTTTCAAATCTCAATTCCGTATCGAAAAAAAGGTTACTACTCTCTTTTTTCAAGTGTCGTGCTGCCATACGACAATATTCAGGATCAATGTCGATCCCTATGCTGTTCCTGCCATATCTTAGGGAAGCTATCATGGTTGTCCCACTACCGCAGAACGGATCTAGAACGGTATCGCCGTAAAATGAAAACATTCTAACAAGGCGGGATGCGAGCTCAAGAGGGAAGGGTGCGGGGTGGTTTTTGGTAGACGCACCTGTGATATTCCATATCTGTTGAAACCAAGTACCGAAATCCTTTTTATCAATTTTGCTTAACTTTCTTTGTTCCTCGGTTGGTTTTCGATAACCTCCGGGCTTTCTCTGCATCAAAATAAATTCCATATCGTTTTTTATAATGGCGTTAGGCTCATAGGGTTTCCCCAAAAACTTTGAGCCGTTTTCTACCTCAAAATTGGCATTCGCGATTTTATGCCAAATAATCGGATTAAGGTTATCAAATCCAATTTTGCGACAGAGAACACAAATATCAGAGTGCAAGGGAAAAACAAGATGCCGTCCAAATCTTCTTCTTGATACGCAAACATCACCGACAACACATACTAATCTCCCGCCCGGAACTAGCACACGGAAAACTTCACGCCATACCTTTTCGATCTCACTTAAAAATGATTCATAGTCATTCACGTGTCCCAATTGATCAGGATTTTCATTATAGCGTTTCAGATTCCAGTATGGGGGTGAGGTAACAACAAGATGTATAGATTCATCTGCTAAAAAGGCTAAATCTCTCGCATCCCCGTTAATTAGCCTCTGATAGGTCTTCTGTTTATTGCTTTTCATACAAAGGCTCCAACATGAGAAACAAGTGATTTTGCAAAAATTTTAAAAGAAAGATCGTCCGCGGGTTCATTGTAAATGCCTTTAATTCCATTATCATTTTCAGATGTTAAAAAAGATGCAGATGTATAATGACGTTCAAGAATAAGTTTCCGACAAAAGAGTTCATAGCGTTTCATATATGAAGCACCGACGAATTCGGGAAATACTCTAAAATGAGGTTCCCTTACTTTAACAGGTCGATTAGAAGCTTGACAATCTTCGAGCATAAAGAAATAGCCGAGGAAAGGCTGAACACCACCATTGAAGGCTCCCTCTCTAAAGGCTGTCCATAAATCAAGGGCACTTCCCATAGCCTCTTCGGTCCTGTTGTTGAAATTGTTACCGAATGAAGGCCCAACCTGGGATTTGGCTTCAATAGCGACAATTAGTTGACCATTTTTAATAACCAACAAATCCCACTCTTTGGTTGGCCTAAAAAATCCTGGCAGCTCAAGTGCCTTTTTTTCATGAATGTAATGATTATCAATCCCTGTATCAACAATCAAATTCCTGAACAGGGTTATAAAACCATCCATTTGTGCGCCACCAGTAACTGCACTTCTCAGACCTGCATCAGATACCCCACGATTTTTTTGTTTTTCCTTTTGTGCTTTTCGAGTAAGCCAATAATGGGCTACAGCCCGAGCAACATGTTTATCGATATCATCTAAAATTTCCTGCATTTTTTAATCCTATACCCAATTCTCTGTTTAATTTGAAGGCCAACCAGTTATTATATGGTTTCTGACTATTCCCACAGATTTCATGATTGTTGTCCAAAAATCAGCCCCAAAACAGTTTTTCTAACTGTATATTACAATAATTTAGATATTAAACAGAAAACCAGATAACCCCTTGAAGGCTATCTCGCCAGGCGTTTTGAAGTTCAGATATCTTGCCAATATCACAATGTGCCAGAAGATTGAGATACTCGCTTTCATCTCAGGTTTGGTACAATTAAATAACTATAATATTATCAGGCAGTAGCCTTGATGTCAAATTTTTAAGAATTATGCAATTTTGATGACTTCGAAAAAAGTCGTCACTCCGGTGAAAACCGGAGTCCAGTGGTAATCTGGAGAGGACGATCATCGTGGGTAGCCAAAACAGACTGAAGAATAATTTTTAACAACTTTATGATAATGAAATCAATGCGATGGATGGGGTTTTCGATCAACCCAATATTCTTTTTGCAGCAGTTGGGGTAGAATTAGTCAAAGATGCAACCCATATTTCCTATTACTCACCGATGTAATGAAAGGGGGTCATTATGGCAATCAAAGTTTTAATCAAGAGAAAAATAAAAGACGGTAAAATGAATGAGGCCTCAAAACTCCTTATAAAAGCCCGTTACAATGCCATGGGCCAGCAGGGTTATATTTCATCGGAAACATTGAGTGGCTGTGATGATCAAAATAATGTGGTCGTGGTATCCATGTGGCAGAAAATAGAGAATTGGAACCAATGGGAAAAAAGTGAGTTAAGAGCGGAAAATGAGACTAAGTTTGAATCGTTGCTTGATGGACCGGTTGAATACGAAACCTATAATTTAGGATTGCAGCTTTAACAGGGTCAATTATCCGTAAATCTATGAGGGTTAAAGCTGGTGTCGGGGCAGGTCATCCCACCGTTCGGGCGGGATGCCTGCCCTTTTTTCATGATTTTTTACGGTTTGTCCGGATTGGGTTTTTATCATGTGACTTCCGTGATTGCCCTATGATTCAGGCCGAGCATATTAGTCAATTCTTTAAAAGAAACGAAATTATTCTCAAACCTTGTAATTGACGTGCTGATGGTTATACTCGAATCTACTTGCCGGAAACTCTTATAACACCTGAATCTTGCATAAAAATTGATGATAATCTTTCAGATACCTAATTAAAATTTTCGGAAATTATATCTTGAGATAAATGAGATCGAATTCATAAGTCTTTTAATGGCAGCGTGTTTATGCTATCAAACCTGTCATTCTAATATTCCAATTGGGGCGAAGCCCCTAAGCTTATCCTTTGTGTTTTTGTGCCTTTGTGGCAAATATTTTTTGGTTCCGGCCCGTTCCCCATACTCCGCTCGGCAAGAGGGCGGGTTTGTTCAGGTTAGGAAAATAATCTTGAATGATTTTGAGACAGGATATGTTGGTAGAGACAATAATATTAAAAGTGAGACTTTTATTACCCAACTCAGTCCACTCCTTTTAATAGCTTCCATCTTTTTATTAAACTTTACTGGCCGAATCATTGCAGCTCCGTTACTGCCTACAATTGAAACAGATTTAGGGTTCAGCCATGGTGATGCCGGCTCGCTTTTTCTGTTCCTTTCCATCGGGTACTTCATATCACTTCTGGGATCCGGGCACATATCTTCTCGTATTACCCATAGAAAGACGATTGCTGTATCTGCGATAGCTGTGGGTATTACTCTTTCATTAATTTCTTTTAGCAAAAGTCTCTTTGCCATGAGATTTTGTGTATTCCTGCTTGGAATTGCAGCCGGCACATATCTTCCATCGGGAATTACAACAGTTACCTCTCTGGTTAATCCTAAAAACTGGGGTAAAGCAGTAGCCATTCATGAACTTGCGCCAAATTTAAGTTTTATTTTAACACCGTTACTGGCCGAGACGCTTCTTCACTGGTTTATATGGCGAAATATTTTATTTTTTGTTGGAATGGTTTCAATTATTATGGGAATTGTTTTTTTCCAATTTGGAAAAGGGGGAAATTTTTTAGGAGAAGCTCCTAATTTTTCGTCTATTAAGAAAATTCTAAAGATCCCCGCTTTCTGGATCTTGATTGTTCTATTTAGTCTGGCCATTACAAGCACACTTGGAATTTATAATATGCTTCCTTTATACCTGGTAACAGAACATGGCGTAAGCCAGGATTGGGCGAACAGCCTAGTGGGCACTTCCCGCATT
>JABMRH010000077.1 GCA_013202725.1 Desulfobacteraceae bacterium | reverse complement strand
CCGGAGCTACCCCAGTTAAATACGCTACGCCAAGTTAAATACGCTATGCTGTGACTTCGTCAATTTAACCCGTCAAGCTGTCCTTCGAAATTTATCAGGCAGAGCACACAAAGATCACAGAGGTTTATTTATTATTCTTGTAATACATAATGGTGATTTTCACCCAGTTGTGCAAAGCTCTCGAAGCGATATGATCATTCGGCAACAATACCATCAGCGCCTTTGGCTTTTCTTTTCAATCCTGTTAAGCCTGTCCAATATAAATTTATCTTAACACGCCTTCGTGTGAGTCAACTCCCCCTATATTTAACTGTGCAAGAACTGTGCATGCACAGTTAATATCTAAGCCTGTACCTGCAGTTTGGATCATTTCGATTTTCAGATGTTGGTTCCACCATATTCCTGTCTATCAGGCGGTTTATCCAGTTGATTATGGTGCGTTTCGACACCCCTAACGCAACGCTTATTTCTCTTGTTTTCATTGGCTTAGCGCTTGTCCGCAACAGTTTAAGTATTTCCTCTTCAACCTTGCTGACAGTTGTCTTTTTCTTTGGATAAAAAGTTATTTTGAAACTGTTTTCCGATTCGGTCAGGTCTGGCTCTCTGCCGGTATATTCGGTGCACAGTTTCAGTATTTTGACAGGAATACCCAAACTGTGCAAATCCATAAATCCTGCCTCTTTCAGATACTGCACAAGAATTTGATTACGATAGTATTTTGCCCCAAGTCTGATCGATTCAATCGAAATCGTATTCGGCAGCTTGCCCGGGCTTTCAATTTCAAACCGATCCGGATAAATATCAACCCGAATATCAATGCCTGATATAGTGTAATCCCTGTGCGCAACGGCATTTACAACAGCCTCCCGAATAGACTCCTCCGGATAGGGATAGTCCACTACTCTTACAGCCCCCTTAAGCACTACACTGCTTTTTTCAAGGATAATCGATTTTATCTTTTCCAATGCTTCATCTATAAGGCCGGACTTTTCCTTTTCGCCATGTTCAAAAAATGTGTTCATAATCGGTTTGTCCAGGCGAAAATCCACATAATTATAGTCTCTTTCAGTGTCTGCAAATTTAGTAACAGTGATGCCGGAGTAACCAAGCAAATGAGAAGGCTTTTTTCCAAACAACAATGCTCCCGCAACTGTCGGACATAGATTCCCCTGATATTCAACCAGAACCTCTTTGTTTTTGAGGAACCTCTCAGTTTTGTCACCATTCCAACCCGAGATATCAATCTTATTGATCTGATTATGTCTGAAAAAATCGACAATTCTCGCAAAATCAAGATCCGCATACCTCCCTTTTATAATCGGCGTCACTTCGTAGTGGATCTGACCTGAAGTCTGAAACAACCGTAGCAGTTCATCTCTGCCAGCCTCCTGTATCCGCGTGCCACGGCGGGTATAATATCTCTCCCTTCCTCTTTGCAATATGGCATACGGCTTTGAAAAACCTGGAGAAATATAAAAACAGAATATGTCCTTTCCTTCAATTTTGTATTTCCACAACTCCGGTGTAATTACCGGACGGATAGAATCCGAACAAATATTATAAATTTTTTCTTCAAATTTCAGAGGATTGCTCACACCGGATACCGTGCCATCATCCTCAGCACCCACCAGCAAATACCCTCCGGGACCGTTTGCAAATGCGGTAATTTCCTTGGCAAAATCTATATTTTTCTCCTTGTCGGATTTGAATTCAACCCGTCCGGTTTCACCTTTTTCAATTATTTCTCTTATCTCTTCTATTGAAAGCACAAAAATTCCCTATTTCATTTATTTTACCCTAAAAAACATGGTCCTCAGGGTCAGGTTAGAGTTATCGGATTCTTTCAGCGCCATTCCCATGCCGAACCAACGATCTTTAGATCATAAGGCAGAATGAGCTTGTATTTTTTATCCTGTTCCTGCCTGCCCAAGTTGATAAGAAATGGTGTGTGCGTTTCCGGGTACATGTCGCAGAAGGCTTTTAGCCCCAGGAAATCATCTCTTTTCATGATTTCACACTATAATTATTTTTTTGTAAAATATAGCTTAAACTAAAATTAACTAATGGTTATAAAAAGAATAGAATATGCTTCTGTCAAGATATTTTTACTGGCGTTTTTGAAGTATTACTTATTTCCCTGTGCAAGCTGGATCAGAAAAATCGGAACCGGAAGCAAGGATATTGATTGGCTGTTTTCAATATCTTGTTTTGTGATAACATTCAGATGATCCTTTTTAGAGCTTATTTTTGCAAACCATTGTATTTCTCATATACATAATTTACAGGAAATATTGTATCTGGCAGATACAATATTGTTGGGTAAAAATAAAGAAAAAATTTTCTTTAAAATAAGACCGTTGAGAATGTCCTTTTCCTGTCATTGCAGCGAAAGCGGAAATCCACGGAACAAACTGCATCCGGAATCTTTAACTAATTGAGAATACTGGATTCCCGTTTTCACGGGAATGACGCATAGTGCCGGTGTTATTGATAATTCATAAGATTGCCACGGCACTTTGTGTCTCGCAATGACCCAGATTGCAGTTTTGCAAAGATCTCAATATTTACATAATCAGCGTCAATTATTTGTATAATGCGCTTTTAATTGAAAGCTCCGGGAATTTTGAGATCATATACAGCGGATAATTGAATATTCTTTTTTGATCATCACAGCCAAATTTATTTCCTGTAAATTTTACAGAGTAAACAGGGCTGTATTTATTTATAAATGCCTCCAGGCTTTTAGCTTTGGTATTAAATCCGGCTTTTACTTCCACCGGAACGATGTTGCCGTTAATTTCAAGCACAAATTCGATTTCAGAAGTCCTGCCGGACCATGTGACAATTTTATTCAATCCATACGAGTACAATTCCTGAAGCACAAAATTTTCGGCAAAATAGCCCTTATAGGAGCCATAATCATAGCGCATAATACTTTCCGGATTCAGATTTATAATTGCGCCAAGCAAACCGACATCAAACAGAAAAAGTTTAAAGTTGTTTTCCTTTACTCCAGCCATAAGAGGTGCCGACGGGTGTAAATTGGTGTTTACTCTTAAGGCAAGTCCTGCCTTGATTAACCACTCTATAGGATCTGCCAGATCTTCGTAGCTTCTGTATCCTTTGGAAACAATATCTTTGAATTTAAATTTTTTTGATTTCTTATCCTGTGTGTTTGACAGTTGAAGTGGTATTGCCCTGAAAACGCGTTCAATATGACGGGAGTTGGTGCTCCCTGCATACTTTGAAAAATCGCTTTCATAATGAAGGAGGAGCTGTTTCTGAAGCTGCCGAACAGACCTGAATGCTTCAAGCGGCGCATCTTTTTTAGCCATATATTGACAAATGACTTCCGGCATTCCTCCGGTAACAAAATATCTTTTCAGCAAATCAAAAAGGCGTTTGTGATAGATATCATCAGTTTTTTCTCCCTTAAAATCTTTCAAAAACGACAACGCCATTTCTTCGCCTGTTCCTGAAAGGAATTCCTCAAAATTCATTGGATACATATGAAGAATTTCAACCTTTCCGACTGGAAAAGGTTCATCACTATGCGCAACACCCAGATTGGAACCGGCAGCCGCAACCGCCAGGTCGCTCATATGCTGGCTAAAATACTTCAGTGAGGTTATCGCTCTCGGAATTGCCTGTATTTCATCAAGGATTAAGATATCCTTTTTAATATTAATTGATTTACCCGATACAAAACTAAGTTTATCTATCAATTGTTTGGGGTCTAATGGAGAATCATTGAAAATTGAGGACAGATCGATTTTTAATTCTTCAAGATCAAAATAGTGTGAATTGTCAAACCGGTTTCTGGTAAAATCCTGAAGCACATACGTCTTTCCCACCTGTCTTGCGCCCTGCAGGAGGAGAGGTTTTCTGGTCTTTTTATTTTTCCACTGGATTAATTTTGTTTCAATTTGTCTTTTCATAATCAGCGCTTATTGCCGTTTTTTTGTCTTATATGCTGAGATCTTACAAAACGCCCATATTGTCATTGCGAGCGAAGCGAAGCAATCTCACAACATGTTGATAATCCGCAAGATTGCTTCGTCGTTTCACTCCTCGCAATGACCAAAACTGAACATTTTTCAAAGGTCTCTACTACTGACATGT
>JABMRH010000076.1 GCA_013202725.1 Desulfobacteraceae bacterium | reverse complement strand
TTTCACTCCGTGGAATCCATCCTCTCCGATGAACTTCCGAATGAAGAATATCCTTTTCTTCTTTCGACAGGAAGAGTTCTTTACCATTACAACACCGGTACCATGACCCGCAAGGTAAATGGGCTGCGTACGGTTTTTCCTGAATCGATCATTGAGATTAATCCGTTGGATGCGGAAAAGAAGGGGATAGCGAACGGAAGTATGGTTAAGATAAGATCCCGGCAAGGAGAGATTGCCACACGCGCCCGTCTTACCAGGAAAAGCCCGGAAGGAATTGTCTTTATTCCGTTTCATTTCCGGGAAGTAGCAGTCAATGTTTTGATCAGAAACACTCTTGACCCTGTCGCCCGAATACCGGCATTCAAGATCTGTGCGGTTAACGTGGAGCCTGTGTAACCTGTGAATAAAGATTAGCTAAAAAGCAAAGGATCAGTATGGGGAAGAAACCTGGCGGAATTGAATCTGTTCATGAACTCCTGATTTACATTTAATTCAAGATAAGTAATGCGGTCTCTGATATTATCGATCTCATCTAAATACTCACTCGATGTAAGCGCCATGGTTGCTCCGCCAATAGAGCTGTTATCCAGGGATTTATAACGGTCAATCGGCAGATCGGGAAGCATTCCAATAGATATGGCCGACCTGGGATTGATAAAAGATCCAAAGGTGCCTGCCACATAAAATGTCGAAAGATCCTTAAAAGATATTCCAACAGAAGATATAATAGTTTCAAGTATTGTATACATGGCGGCCTTGGATCTGATAAGACTGTCAATGTCTGCCTGACTTATAGTAAGGTCAGACCCTGTGGCCGAATCTTCTGCATACGCCACCACAAGATGCCTGATACCATCTTTCTCCTTTAGTCTGCTGCCGCATATCGACGGCACCAACTTGCCCTTGATGTCGATCATACCGCAAAGAAAAAGCTGGGCTGCAAGGTCTATCAGACCTGAACCGCAAATCCCTTCAGGCGGCATGTTGTTAATGGTATGCAATCGAATGTTATAAGTATCATGATCGATAACAACCTGATCAATCACACCGGGGCCCGCCATCATACCCATCCCGGTTACTCCGCATTCCATGGCGGGACCCGCTGCTCCGGCACAGGCAACAAGCCAGTCTTTATTTCCTAATACAACCTCTGCATTTGTCCCAACGTCAACCAAAATGGCTGTGTCTTCTGTTTTGTTTAAGCCGGAGAACAGAATCCCCGCGATCAGGTCTCCACCAAAATAGCTGCCTGCATTGGGAAAGATCAGAGCTCTGGCCATAGGATTAACCTTAATTCCCAGCTCTTTTGCTTTTACAAGTCCTGGCCTGTTTATAACCGGAATATATGGCTCACGTATTATCCAGCGAGGACTAAGACCCATGAAGAGATGGGTCATGGCTGTATTGCCGGCTACAGAGAGTAAGTATATGTTATGTTGCTTTATGTTACAGGAATCGCACAATGTCATGATCATTCGGTTAAGAGCGTCGATAATCATTTTGTTGAGCCTGTCCAGCCCTCCATCCTGATCCGCAAAGTGTATCCTTGCCAATATGTCGGGTCCTGCGGATATCTGAGGATTGTCAGAAAATGTTTCGGCCTGAATACGGCCTGTTGAAAGATCTATAAGGCGCATGACAATCCTGGTAGTACCGATATCAACGGCCAGGCCGTATATGGAACTTGTGTCCTTTGAATGCGTAACACCTGTAACAAGCCACCTTTTCCGATCTTTGAAAAGGACGCAGTCGACATTATATTCGTATCTTCTTAAAAGATCCGGCAACCTTTTTAATAAATAAAGGTCTATATCAACGGCATCAGCATTAAGCCTGGTTTTTAATTCTCTTATAAGCCGATCGGCATCTGCAGTATTATTTTGCAGAGTTGGTGGGGTGAGAGAAACATGCCTTATCCAGCCTGTGTTCTTTTCATTCATCATCAATAACTCAACAGTCAAAAATTCCCTGAAAAAAGCCTTTACTCAACCATTTAACTATAATATTTTTTTCATGGAAAAACAACCCGTTTCAACTTTTCGCTATCCTCAACCTTTTCCACTAATTCACATTCCGATATATCAAGAAAGCAATGCTGATCCCGGGTAATTTTTTCAGATTTCACGATATTTATTCTTTTCTTGAATATTGGACCCGATACCACGAAGGTATGATATTCCCCGTTTTCGCCGGAGATATCAACTCCCTTGATTTTCGAAATATCCCGGACAAAATCATAATCAATCCTGCGTCCTAGCCATTCCGGGCTCAATACATCTTTTTTTATAGCCACAACAACGGCTTCAAGCCCTGCTTCTATCAATTCTTCTATGAGGTCCTCCCTCTTCTTTTCTCCCCATACCGGCAAAACAGGCTCCATCCCCGATTCTCTACTGACCCTTTCCACCCACTCTCTGTGCCCTTCCAGATCGATGTCTCCAAAGATCCCGGCCTCAACCCCTTTATCTTTCAAGTCGGACAAGGCCTTTTTAAATTCCGCCTCGTATGTTTCCCAGGAACTTCTGACCTGAACGATGGGAAGACTCATTGCTTCCGCCTGCATCCGCAGCACATCTGTCCTGATACCGTGGGATCGGGATATCCGGCCGTCTTCAGCAATCATGTTTAAAAGATGGGTGACCTGAAAATCTCCCATTGCCCTGTAATAAGACAGCGCCGCATCCTTGCCGCCACTCCATGAAACAAAGGCCTTCATTCTTTTAACTTTTCCCATTCAGTAACACCTCCGCAGACCTTGCAATGGAAAGCGACTTGATCCAACCCCGCGCCGCAACACTTACATATTTTCTCCCCTTTTTTGGGGACAGGAATTTCCCCAACCACATCCTGGTAAATACAATAATAATAGAAATGTTCTTTATTCCAGAATCTTATTGGAAAATCCCTCTTTCCTTTCTCGAACTCTTCATCCGATACCTTTGATTCAACAACCTTTCTCAATTCCGTCATGCCAGAACCGGTCTCAAGTGGTCTCTTGCTCTGCCATAATATTTCCTGCGGCAACACGCCTTCAAAGGCCTTTCTGAGTATCCACTTCCCCCATGTTTGCCTGTTTTCCTTTCTGATCTTAAGATCGACATCAATCCCGCGACCAAAATCCATAAACTCACTGTCCAGAAAAGGTTGTCTTATATCGATTCCAAGGACATCTCCTATCTTATTGGAACTGAATTGCATGGCTGAATGCATCCGGGCCATGTATTCTTCTAAATCTTTTATCTTCAACATGAAATCGTAACCCGCAAAGATCTCGTCACTTCCATCGCCTGTCATCATACCTCTGACACCCAAGTTTTTCGCATACTTCAAACCAAAATAAACCGTTACATCATTTGGAATAACGGGATCAAAACTCTCCAGTATCTTTATGACTTCAGGTATAGCGGCAACAGCCTCTTCAATTTTCACAGTCTTGTAATAATGATCCAGATTGAGGAACTTCGCTACCTTTTCAGCGTAATACCGATCCTCTCCGTGCAATTCAAGCCCGACAGAAATGGTCTTACTGCCTTCAGAATAAGCAGCCACAAGGGCGGAATCGAGCCCGCCGGAAAAGAGTATTCCCTCCGCCCGATTTCTGCTGACCGCTTTGGCAAATCTTCTTTTCAGTTCATGAAAAAGAGAGTCTTCATTCTTACACATATATTACTTCTCAATCCCATCCCTTGCCTGCACGCCCTTTTGATAGTAGTGCTTGATCTCTTTCATCTCAGTCACCAGGTCAGCCTCTTCGATAATCCTGGGATCTGCATTTCTGCCTGTAATAATCAGCTCCACTTCTTCCGGCTTTGCCTGTATGAAATCCAGCAATTCCTCCACGGGAAAAAGATTATAATAGGTGGCAATATTAGCCTCATCAAGGATGATCATTTGATACTTGCCGGAGCACATGATCTCTTTGACCTCTTTAAGCCCTTCCTGGGCGGCTTGAATATCTTCCTTCTCAGGTTCTTTATAGATAAAGCAGTCCCTGCCATATTGTTTTATCGTAATAAAATCTGAGAGCTTTGCCAGGCTATTGAGCTCACTGTATTTCATTCCCTTGACAAACTGGGCGATATATACTTTTAAGCCGGCGCCGGCGGCACGCAGGGCAAGTCCGAAAGCAGCAGTTGTTTTGCCTTTACCATTGCCTGTGTAAACCTGAACATATCCTTTCATCTTATCTTCTCCTCATAAGCTACTCCAGCAAGTACTTTCTTTAATTCTTGAAAAATGTCTTCCATAATCAAAACTCATAAGCCACACTGAAAAAGACGGATCTTCCAGCTCCGGGAAATCTGCCGTATTGAGCTAATCCATTTTCATCTGTAAAGTAAGACATATAGGTGTCATATCCCTTGTCGAACAGATTGTTGCCCTGGAGAAAAAAAAGCCAGTTGTCAAACATGCGCTGTTCAATTTTGAGATCCATGGTCCAATAGGAATCCAGAATGTCGGAAAAGGAGGTGGCAGTACCAGACCTGTAATAGCCTCGATCGCTCACATATCGGACTGTAGTTGTAGCGGTCATCCCGAAGTCACTCCAATAGATAAGGTTGCCCTTAAACTGGTGTTCTGGAGTATACGCCGGTTCGCGCTCTAAATTCGGTTTTTCTTCTTTCGCATCCGTGTATGTATAATCAAGCGCTAAACTCAGGTTATAAAATGGTCCAATCTTTGTCCCAATTTCGCAGCCTTTTGCGTTGTTCTTATTCACATTTGAAGGAGTGTAATAATTAGTCCCCCAGGCTGTAAGTTTTTCGTTGGTCTCTGCCCATGTAATCTGATTTTCAATATTCCACTCAAAATATGTCAGCGAAACAAACACTTTGTCATCAAAAAGATTTTGTTCAATAGTGGCATCCGTATGCCAACCTGTTTCGGGTTTGAGGCCTGTATTGCCTATACACATTCCATCATCTGCCCAGAAAAGATCGTTAGGTGTCGGCGACTTAAAGTGCTTTCCATGACTCAACTTCAGGGCTGTACGTTCCAACGGGTTGATAATCAACCCCCAGCGAGGAAGGTCTTCATGCCCGAACGTTGAGTGGTCTTCATGCCTTATACCGGCCAGTACCTTGAAAAACCTGCAGGGTCGGTATTGGACTTCAGCAAAGGCTCCTTTGCTCCGCAGTTTTTCATCTTGCATAGTTTTTGACGCTGACCTTTCAGCTCCGGCCGTATCAATATATACATCTGTTTTATCCCATTTATGATCCTTGTAGTCTGCACCCAACAGCAGTTTTATGCCTTTATAAGGTTTGACCTCCACATTTCCCTCAACCCCAAGCACTTCATTGATCAACCAAGTTTTTTGCGATTCACCTGCATCGTACATCCCAACCCAAGGATAATTATAATAAGTTTGACTTATACTTTCCATATCTGTGTAATGGCCTTTAACGTTGAAGCTAATCCATTCTGAGGGAGTGGACTTAACCTGAAGGACCGCATGAACATCCTCATCCCTTCCTTTATCAAGTAAAGAGGCAGAGTCACTGTTATAGGCTTTTTCCCCGTTGATAAAAACATCTTGGGTTCCCACAGGCGGCTCGACACCGGGCCTGCCATATTCACGATCAATGTAATCGCCGTAGAGGCTTATATCCAGTACATCACCTTTGTCGTAAACCAGTTTGAGGGAAACATCGTTGTGAGTGAGATCACTGTTGTCACGAAACCCATCGGTTTCACGACGGTTAGCTGTCAAATAATATCCGAAATCACCGAAAAGAAACATCCCCTGCTCGACCGACAACCGGTAGGTATCTTGAGAACCGTAGCCGGCACTCGCTTTCAGATCCATTTTGTCGCGTTTCGGCCTTTTTGTTATAATGTTAACGGTTCCTCCCATAGCACCTGAACCATAGAGGAGGGAACCCGAACCTTTAACTACCTCTATACGTTCAATACTATTAAGAGGAATTTTCGCCACATCCGCAGTGCCCAGAGATGGAGAATTGACACTCACACCATTAACAAATACCTGTGTTGCATCACCGCCCATGCCTCGAATATAAATTTGCTGAGCAGCGCCTCCATAATTTCCATACGTTCTCCAGTCTATACCCAGTTCATTAGCCAGAAGTTCCCCCAAGCTACTTGCCGGAGATTCCTGAATGTCTATTTCATCCATAATGATAACGGCGTTTGGGATATCTTTTCGTTTCTCTTTGGTTTTGGTTGCGGTAACCACCACCTCTTCCATTGTTACAACATTCCCCTTTTCCTGTGCAGAAATGGATGCGGGTAAAAATAGAAAAGTGCACACAAATAAAACAACAATACAACTTAACAACTTCTTCATTTTTAATTTCTCCCTTCCCCTCGGTTAGAATTATTGTTTTATCCGTCAGATAAGTCTCCTGGCTTGCGGCAATTCCTACTCTCCACGCCTTCCCAATTTCCATTTTGGAAATCAGTGGCATTTAAGTAGATTTCGTTCCGCCTACAGTTGCGGGGCAGCGCCGGCATTTGACCGGCTTCCTTGATCTGACAGATTGCAAAAAAAATCCCCAAACCGATATTAAATCGATCCGGGGATGTCCCTTTTTTCCTTTGGATCTACTAAGGCCTATTTTCCGTCCTCGAAGATAAAGCCTATAGCTTAGGCAGGTTTTCTGACTCTCCCGCCTCTTTAGCGGCCTTCCCATCCCGTTTTACCAGAACAGTGACGTGTGTTGCTAAGAAGGTTCCCTCTTTAATAAAAAAAGGGCGGGATTACAGCGACGGGCCCGTCCATGATTTGCACATGGTTCCCTATTAAGCTCAAAAACGAGCGCCTAAACTATATTTTATGCTTTTAAACTATTTATATTATGGAGTCAAGAATTTTTTATGTCCGGATTATTCCTTGCCTGTAACACCGGCTTGTTCAAAAGTAAGCATGTCTGTAAAAATACGCACAGCGCCTTCAATTATACACATAGCGAGCGCGCCGCCGGTACCTTCTCCAAGACGCATGCCAAGATCGAGAATCGGTTCAAGCCCAAGATGCTCCAGCATTAACCTGTGGCCAAGCTCTTCCGAGCAATGCCCGGCAAACAGGTAATCCACAACCGCAGGACAAAGTGCATGGGCGACAAGCGCGCCGGCAGTTGAAATAAACCCGTCAATTACTACAGGTCGTTTATGATATGCACCAGCCAGGATGCACCCGGCAATGCCGCCAATCTCGAAACCTCCAAGTTTTGAAAGAACATCAAGGCCGTCTTCCCTGTTTGGCTGGTTTATCTCTATTCCTTTGCGTATCGCTTCCTGCTTTCTGAAAAGACCTTTATCATCCACACCTGTCCCGCGGCCGACCATCTCTTCTATGAGACTACCTGTAAGGACTGTCCCGATGGCCGCAGAAGGGGTAGTATTGCCTATTCCCATATCACCTGTGCCAAGAATCTGTATCCCTTTATTAAAAAGATCGGCAGCAAGTTGAAACCCTGTTAATATTGATTTTTCCGCCTCTTCACGGGTCATGGC
>JABMRH010000075.1 GCA_013202725.1 Desulfobacteraceae bacterium | reverse complement strand
GTATATTCCTGGTATAGGGCATAATCTTCAGGAGCATTCGGTAGTTTTGGTTCGTTGAGGACGCGTAAAGGATTTGCCCGGTGTGAGGTATCATATAGTAAGAGGCACTCTTGATACCCTTGGAGTTGAAGATCGAAAACAAGGTAGGTCAAAGTATGGGGCCAAGAAGCCGAAATAACCTCATTTATTTATGATTTTCAAACAGCTATACCGATACAATTTCAGAAAGATGGTGCAATAAATGCCGAGAAGAAGAGAGATACCTAAGCGAAAAATAATACCTGATTCCAAGTATAATAATAAGCTGGTATCAAGATTTATTAATAGTTTAATGCGAAAAGGTAAGAAAAATATTGCAGAATCAATATTGTACGATTCCTTTGATATTATAGAAAATAAAACCAATGAAACTCCGATCAAGATTTTTGAACAGGCTGTTGAAAACGTTAAACCGGTTGTTGAGGTGAAGTCGCGGCGGGTTGGCGGTTCAACTTATCAGATCCCGCAAGAAGTTCGGCCGACCCGGCGAACTGCTTTAGGGATCAGATGGATAATAGGTTTCGCCCGTAAAAGGTCGGAAAAGAGCATGGCAAGCAACCTGGCGGCAGAACTTTTAGATGCTGCTAATAAAAGAGGGGCTTCAGTTAAGAAAAAAGAAGATACTCATAAAATGGCCGACGCAAATAAAGCATTTGCCCATTACCGCTGGTAGGGCAGGGGAGGAGGGCTTAAGATGGCAAAGAAAAAATTTGAAAGGACCAAGCCGCATGTGAATGTAGGTACGATTGGTCATATTGATCATGGTAAGACGACGTTGACGGCGGCGATAACGAAGCATTTAGCGTTAAAGGGGATGGCCGATTATGTTCCATTTGATGAGATAGACAAGGCACCGGAGGAGAAGGAGCGTGGGATAACGATAGCCACCGCGCATGTGGAGTATGAGACTAAGAATCGGCATTATGCTCATGTAGACTGTCCTGGTCATGCTGATTACATTAAGAACATGATCACCGGTGCGGCCCAGATGGACGGGGCCATATTGGTAGTTGGAGCTGATGATGGTCCGATGCCCCAGACCCGGGAGCACATTTTATTGGCTCGTCAAGTTGGTGTTCCCAGCATAATGATATTTTTAAACAAGTGTGACATGGTTGATGATGAGGAGCTTATCGAGCTTGTTGAGCTTGAGTTGCGGGAGTTATTGGACAAGTATGATTTTCCTGGTGAAGAGACTCCGATTATTCGTGGGAGTGCGTTAAAGGCGTTGGAGAGTGATGATTCTGACAGTGAGGATGCCAAGTGTATTTTTGAGTTAATGGATGCGATAGACACATTTATACCTGAGCCGGAGCGTGATATAGACAAGCCTTTTTTGATGCCGGTTGAGGATGTTTTCACCATTTCGGGGCGGGGTACGGTTGTAACCGGCCGGGTTGAGCGTGGCAAGGTTCATGTAGGTGATAATATAGAGATAGTCGGTATCCGTCCGACGCTAAAGACGGTGTGTACCGGTGTAGAGATGTTCAGGAAGCTTTTGGATGAAGGTCAGGCGGGGGACAACATTGGTGTTTTACTACGTGGCACGAAACGCGAGGAAGTTGAGCGGGGTCAGGTAGTGGCTGTGCCTGGTTCGATTACGCCGCATACGAAGTTTAAGGCTGAGGTATACATTTTGAGCAAGGAAGAGGGAGGTCGTCACACCCCGTTTTTTAGTGGGTATCGGCCGCAGTTTTATTTTAGGACGACAGATGTTACGGGGATATTGATGTTGCCGGAGGGGGTAGAGATGGTGATGCCTGGGGACAATGTAACGATCACGGCGGAATTAATAACCCCGATAGCGATGGAGACGGAACTCAGGTTTGCGGTCAGGGAAGGTGGCCGGACAGTTGGTGCCGGAGTGGTAAGTGAAATAATTGAATAAAAAGAAATAGACGATGATGAACTCAAAAATAAGGATTAGACTCAAGGCATATGATCATAAACTTCTGGATCAGTCGACATTAGATATTGTCGATACTGCTAATAAAACAGGAGCAAAGGTAGTTGGGCCTATTCCGCTGCCGACAAGTATCAACAAATATTGTGTGTTGCGTTCTCCCCATATAGACAAGAAGTCTCGAGAACAGTTTGAAATTAGAACACATAAACGGCTTTTAGATATTCTTGAGCCAACCCAGCAGACAGTTGATGCTTTAATGAAACTGGATCTTTCTCCGGGAGTCGATGTAGAGATAAAACTTTAGTCGACTAATACTTAGGATGCCCATAGGGAAATGCAAAAGCCATGTGTAAAGGATTAATAGGGAAAAAATTAGGAATGACAGGCCTTTTTTCTCCCGAAGGCAAACACTTTCCGGTAACGGTATTGCGGGTCGGCCCGTGTGTCGTAACCCAGGTTAAGACTGTTGCCACTGACGGATACAACGCTCTTCAATTGGGCTTTGGCGAAAAAAAGAAATCTCGCACAAACAAGCCGATCAAAGGGCATCTCAAAAGGAGTGGAGAGGGTTGTTTTGAGCTGCTTCGTGAATTTTCTGTGGATAATCCCGGAGATTACGAGCCTGGCCAGACATTGAGTCCGGATATGTTTAAGGTGGGCGAAAGGATTGATGTTACCGCCAATTCCAAAGGAAGAGGTTTTTCGGGCGTTATAAAGAGATATGGATTCCATGGCGGAGGTGAAACCCACGGAAGCCACAGCCACAGGGTTACCGGTTCTATTGGAAGCAGCGCTTGGCCTGCAAAGGTTATTAAGGGGAAGAAAATGCCTGGTCACTACGGGAATGAGCAAAAGACAACCAAGAACCTGGAGATAGCCGACATAAGGCCCAAGCAGAATCTTATATTTGTAAAGGGAGCTGTGCCGGGTTTTAGATCCGGATTGGTTTCAATAAAGAAACGGAAACTTGTGAAATAAAGGGCATTTTGCAAAGGTTTAGCAGAAGAGGCTGCATGAGGAAACAAGAAAGATATGGCTGTTGTTGATGTTCAAAATATAAATGGAGAAAAGGTTTCGCAGACGGATCTTGCGGACAGTATATTTAATGTGCCCTTGAAAGAAAGCATCCTGCATGAAGTTGTGACGATGCAGCTGGCACGCAGGCGTGCAGGATCAGCATCTGTAAAACATCGCGGCGACATTAAGGGCAGCGGAAGGAAACTTTTTCGTCAGAAAGGGACAGGAAGGGCACGGCGTGGTAGTATCAAATCTCCATTGCTTAGAGGTGGAGGCGTTGTTTTCGGTCCAGACCCCAAATCATATTATTACAGTGTTCCCAAAAAGGTTAGAAAGCTTGCCCTTAAAATGGCATTAAGCAGTAAATTTCAGGAGGATGTCATAGTAGTACTTGACCGGTTTGAACTTGAAAAGATTAAAACAAGGGAATTTGTAGAGGTTTTGAACAGCTTAAATGTGAAAAACGCATTGATTGTAACCGATAAAAAAAATGAGAACCTGGAGCTTTCGTCAAGGAACGTGCCTTGCGTAAAGGTGTTAAGAGCCGACGGGTTGAACGTATATGACATTCTCAAATACAAGAATTTAATCCTGGATGAGGCCTCTATAAAGGTTATTGAAAGGAGGCTGCTTAAATGATCCAGTATGATATTATTAAACGTCCTTTAGATACGGAAAAAACTAATATTCAAAAAGAGAGTTTTCACCAGTTCTCATTTGAGGTGGATAAAAGGGCGAACAGGATTGAGATCAGAAGGGCAATTGAAAAAATATTCAATGTCAAGGTAAGCGATGTCCGGACAATGCAGGTTAAAGGGAAAGTCAAACAAAGGGGTCGGATTGTTGGGAAACGCAGGGACTGGAAGAAGGCGATTGTGACATTGATGCCTGGTGAACGTATTGATTTTTTTGAAGGGGCTTAGGGTTAGATAATTTGAGAAGCGAGGCTTATAATGGCGGTTAAGAAAGTAAAACCAACCTCTCCTGGACGACGAGCGCAAGTATATTCAACATTTGACGAGATTACCACTACGACACCTGAAAAAAGTCTGCTTAAGCCGATCAGGAAGTCAGGAGGGCGTAATGTAAACGGACATATTACATGCAGACACCGCGGTGGCGGGCACACCCGGCATTACAGAATTATTGACTTTAAACGCAATAAAACGGAAATACCCGCAAGGGTGGCATCAATAGAATATGATCCGAACCGTAGCGCAAGGATTGCTCTTCTGCATTATGCAGATGGTGAAAAACGGTATATTCTGGCGCCGCTTGATCTTTCGGTCGGCGATACTGTTATGGCTGGACCAAAGGCCGATATTAAACCAGGCAATACTCTTCCATTGATAAACATTCCGCTTGGCACTCATGTTCATAACATTGAGCTGCGTTTGGGAAAAGGCGGTCAGATTGTAAGAAGCGCCGGAACATTTGCGCAGTTAATGGCAAAGGAAGATAAATATGCCCTGATAAAACTTCCATCAGGCGAAGTTCGGATGGTTCTTTTGAATTGCAAAGCAACTATAGGGCGTTTGGGCAATGTTGTTCATGAAAATATCTCTCTGGGTAAAGCAGGCCGCAAGCGTTGGCTTGGAAGACGACCAAAGGTGCGAGGAGTTGCGATGAATCCTGTTGATCATCCAATGGGAGGCGGCGAGGGAAGATCGTCAGGGGGGCGGCATCCATGCAGCCCATTGGGCATCCCTGCAAAAGGTTATAAGACTCGCAATAAAAAGAAAAGCAATCGATATATTGTGAAAAAACGTTCAAGCAAATAAAACAGGTTAAAACTCGATTTCAGGAGAAATTATGCCGCGATCGTTAAAAAAAGGTCCATATGTTGAGCCAAAATTATTAAACAAGGTAATGGCATCCCAGGAGACTCGAAGCGCCAGAGTTGTTAAAACATGGTCAAGGCGCTCGATGATTATTCCGGAGATGGTTGGCATCACTCTGGCGGTTCACAATGGAAGAAAATTTATTCCTGTTTTCATATCGGAGAATATGGTGGGGCATAAACTGGGAGAGTTTTCACCAACACGGCTTTTCTACGGTCATGCCGGAGATAAGAAATCGAAATTAAAAAAATAAATTAAGAGTTTAGCCACTAAGGCACTAAGGCACAAAGGCACAAAGGCACAAAGAAGGGATATGATTGAGGAATTGAGG
>JABMRH010000074.1 GCA_013202725.1 Desulfobacteraceae bacterium | reverse complement strand
GATCAAGTCCGGCATGACGATTTCGAGACTTTTTACGAAGCCGTCAAACATGATGAACTTGTAAAAGGATGCAAAATATGGATATAAAATTTAATAAAGTTCTTATAACCGGAGCAGCCGGTTTTATCGGCTTTCACTTGGCCAAACGCCTTTTAGACAGCGGATGTCACGTTACAGGCGTTGACAACTTAAACCCTTATTATGATGTCGGGCTCAAGGAGGATCGCCTTGCAATACTGGCGCCCCATGAAAATTTTGAGTTCCACAAAACTGATCTCTCAGATAAAAAGGGGCTTGAAAAAATATTCAACAATACCTCTTTTGATGTTATCGTGAACCTGGCAGCCCAGGCAGGCGTGAGATATTCATTAACAAATCCTAATGCCTATGTTGATTCAAACATTACCGGATTTGTCAATATCCTTGAATGCTGCAGGCATAACAATGTTAAACATCTGGTGTTTGCTTCATCCAGCTCTGTATATGGTGCAAACACAAAAATGCCCTTTTCTGTTCATGACAATGTTGATCATCCTGTTTCTCTTTATGCTGCTTCTAAAAAGTCAAATGAACTCATGGCGCATACATACAGCCATTTGTTTCAGCTTCCATGCACAGGCCTGAGGTTTTTTACGGTATATGGCCCATGGGGCAGGCCTGACATGGCGCTTTTTCTCTTTACAAAGGCAATACTTGCGGGAAAACCGATCAAGGTATTTAATCACGGGAAGATGAAAAGGGATTTTACGTATATCGATGATATCGTAGAAGGGGTTGTAAGGGTAATGAACAGACTGCCAAAACCAAATCAGGAATGGAGCGGGGATGCTCCTGATCCCGGGTCATCATACGCCCCGTATAAGCTATATAATATCGGCAACAATAATCCTGTTAAGCTTATGGAGTTCATAGCGGCAATCGAAAAGGTTCTGGGCAAAAAAGCAAAAAAGGAATTTCTTGACCTCCAGCCCGGCGATGTTCCGGCAACTTATGCAGATATTGATGATTTAATAAAAGATGTCGGCTTTAAACCCTCCACCACAATTGAAACAGGAATAAAGCGGTTTATTTCATGGTATAAAGATTACTACGGTCATAAGTAAAAAAGATGAACGAACATAATATTACAGATAAGATAGAGGATCTGCGGTCCAGACTTTATGACCTGCTCGAAAAGGCTCCTGGTGAAGCAATTGTCGCTGCCCGTAATCTTAGCCAAACAGATATATTGGATAAGGTGGCAATTGACGGGTTAAAGGCTTGCGTTTTGGTTGATGCTGGAAAGGCAAACAAGGATAAGGAGGCTATAGAAGAGGGGGTTAAGATATTTCGCGGGATACTTCACGACTATCCGGACAGGCTTGATATCAGGTATAATCTGGCCAACGGTCTCTTTGGCCTTTCAGAAATGCAAAGCAGCTCTGAAAATAACTGGCATCTCGTCACCTGGGAAATGCGCAGGGAAGCCCGCTGGCTTTATGGATTGACTGTAAGAAATTCAAAAGGCTCTAAACTTGCGACGCAGGCTATGACAAATATTGGAAATCTACTTTGGCGCTCCCATCGCTGGGTTGAAGCTTATGATTCTTATATAGAGGCGCTAAAGCATGATCCGTCAAACGGCATTGCCGCTGCGCGAGCCGCGCAATTGCTTCTTTACTATGCTGATATCGGCATTGGGGATCCTGAAATGCTGAGAAGTTTTGCCGCAAGTCATATACTGATATTTAAAGATTCGCCCGAAAGCATATTAAAATATGGTGGAAAGCATGCACTTGAGTCGTTTTCAAAACTTCTTGAAACAAAGCCTGCTAAAATTAAAAAACGGAATTTGAAAGCTTTAAGCCCGTATGAAAAATTTGTAGCAGAAAACAGGCTGGCTCTTTCAGCCACAATTGAAGGGCTCGACAAGTCAATTTCACGTTGGGATTCGCTGATAATCAGCAGTATAACCGAACCTGCTGTCAGGGGGCCGGGCGTTCCGCCTGTTTTCGCAATGTTTAACACAATGAAGGCGGATTATCTGCTGGCGCGCTGGCTTGCTTATTATGCTTTTGAATGTAAACTTCCCGAAAGCGGTTTTTACTCCGACACTCTTGATAATGCACATTATGGTATGGATTCGTCATTGATAACAGTGGCGCAAAAATCCTGTTTTGACATTTTAGACAAGGTAGCAATTGCTACCGCCGAGTATCTCGGCATTAAAGGTTCGGCCAAGGCGGTAAACTTTATCAACCAGTGGCGAATAAAAGGAAAAGACGCAAAGCAGATGGAGTGGCAGCCGGAGATAGCTGATGAGATCAAAAAGGGTAACCCGGCGATTATTGCGCTGGCTGAACTATCAGACGATCTCGGCAAAAAGGGTTACCTGAAAGTCAAGAAATCTCTCAGAAATGCAGCCACTCATCGTTTTATTGTACTGCATAAATCAGAGGTTGGAAGTGGCCGGAAGAATAAACATATTGTTCATTATACCGCAGGTACAATTCGCAATGAATTAATTTCCACTTTAAAAACAGTGCGTGCCGCACTTTTTTATTTGGTTGAGATGATAGCGATACATGAGACATTGTTAAAGAGTGAAAACAATTCAGCCTTGCCCATGGATGTTCCAGTTTATCATTAAAACCAAATCATAAAATCAAATGAGCATGATAAGATAAAATGCAAGAAAGATTTTGGACGCTAATAAAAGTGCTGGCAATCATATTGCTTCTTATGCCTGTAACAGCCCATGCCTTTGAACGATATAACAGGGTAATAAAATATGACAAGTACTTCTCAAAATATTCAAAGAGATATTTTGGCCCTGGTTTTGACTGGCATTATTTCAAGGCTCAGTCTGTAGCTGAATCAAGGTTGCAGGCAGATGCCAGATCAAGAGTGGGGGCTTTAGGTGTTATGCAGATAATGCCAAAAACCTTTGCAGAAATTACAAGGAAAAAACCAGGCATTAAGGGCACAAGAGAACAGCCCCGCTGGAACATAGCAGCGGGTATTTATTATGACAGAACGATATGGAATTTATGGAAGGTTAAACGCCCACATATTGATCGGATAAATTTCATGTTTGGGTCTTACAATGCCGGCAAGGGAAATATTATTAAAGCCCAGAAAATAGCAAAGAATAAGGGACTTAATCCCAACATGTGGAGCTCTATACAATCAACCTTGCCTGATGTTACAGGAAAAAGCAGTAAAGAAACCATCGGTTACGTTAATAAAATCGGTGAAATAAAGGGGGTGTTAAGATAATGGAAATCTCGATTACATTAGTGAACCTTGGTTATGCAATAGCCGGAGCTTTATTGACCCTGATGTTTATGATGATAGGTTATAAAATGTTTGACAGGATGACCCCATTTAATACATCAAAACAGTTAGCAGAAAAGAATATTGCAGTGGGAATCGTAGTCGGTTCAATATTTATAGGCCTTGGAATTGCCGTTGGCCTGGTCATCGGCATGGCCCTGAATTAATTTTTCTCTAAATAATTTCTTTTAATCTACGGTAAGGTTATATTTTCTAATTGAGCGTTGTCGTTTTGGAGAATAAGGGACAATATGAATCCGGCTTACAGCAAATACTCGTTAACAGCAGATGTAATCTTGTTGATACATTTCCTTTTTGTCGCCTTTGTTGTTCTTGGGTTTATATTTATCTGGATCGGATATTTTACAAAACAGAAATTCGCGAGAAATGCAAAATTTCGTATCTGTCACATCTTGGCGATGGGCATTGTTCTCTGCGAATCTTTGGTTGGCATGATTTGCCCACTTACTGAATGGGAAAATTATTTAAGAGTAAGAGGAGGCCAAGGCCAGGTATATGAAACGAGTTTCATGAAGGAGTGGATTCACAAAATCATGTTTTTTGATTTCAGTGAACTAACATTTGTGATTGTGTATGCATTCTTTTTTGCACTCATTTTGTTAACCTTCAGGGTGATTCCTCCGGATTTAAGAAAACCCGCAAAACATCAATCAGCAAATAAGTAACCCATTCAAGCGCGTCTTCATTTTTGACAAGTGTCAATTGGAGCAACCAGACCGCAAACAGCTTAGTCTCAACGTGAGAGGTGAAGTAAATGAGTAGTTGGATCAAAGTCGGCAAAACCGGTAAGCTTGCCAAAGGAGCCATGAAAGAAGTCCTAATCAAAGGACAAGAAATACTTCTCGTCAGGGTTGGTGACAATTACTATGCTTCAGATAACCGCTGCCCACACATGGGAGGGAAGCTATCAAGTGGCCGGCTTGATGGCGCCGTGGTGACCTGCCCGCGACATGGTTCAAAATTTGATGTTACTGATGGAAACGTAGTCCGGTGGCTAAAGGGAACAGGGTTCTTCACAACCCTGGGGAAAATGCTCAAATCGCCAAGGCCAATTCACACCTACCCTGTCAAGATAGAAGACGACCGGATCATGGTGCAGATTTCGGATAGGATATAGAGAGTTTGGGATGACATAATTCTTGCTTTTTCATTAAAAACAATGGATATATAGCATACAATTAAAATCAAGGAACAATCTATTAATATCAAATAGTACTGATTTATTTCTTAATGTTTAATCGTTAGCCCGAAAAAGGAAAGACTATGGAAAGAATAGATATCCCTCTATCACAACTTACATTTGCTCAAAAGCTTGATCTAATGGAGACTATTTGGGGTGACTTGGCTAGGGAGGAGAAGACTCTCGAATCACCTGCCTGGCATGAAGCAGTCCTTAGTGATAGAAAAAAAGCCCTATCAGCCGGCAAGTCAACCGTATCCGACTGGGAGGAAGCTAAGGACAGAATCAGAAAGAACATTTCGGAGGCATTCACCGTGTAGTTTTCGAGTTCTATCGGCTTCTTTCCAAACGGTTTCCGTTCGCCGTGTATTATGAAATTGTTGAGGATGTAGTCTTGGTAACGGCTGTGCTGGATTGTCGCCGAAATCCAAGTTGGATAAGGGAAAGACTGATGAATGACTAACAAATCGCATAAATACGTCAGACCCTCGCTGATAAAGGGATCTGTCGGACAAGGTGAAGCATGTGGAACTATCGAGTTGTACGGAAAAAGAATACATACATTGATCCTGCAAACAAGAAAGAAAGAGTAGATTACACCTATGCCATACATGAGGCATACTACGATGAGAACGGACATGTTGGGGCCATCACCCAAGAGCCGGTAGAGCCTTTTGGAGAGAATGTAGAAGAGCTAAGGCATTCATGGGTGATGATGGCAGAGGCATTCGGTCAGCCTGTCCTTGACTATGGTAACATTCCTGAACCGGGATACGACAGAAAAAAGGATCCCATAGGATCTGTGCTTGATGAAAGGCTGAAGGAGGTCGAGGCCGGTAACAAGAAGGGAATTCCCTGGGAGCACGTAAAAAGGGAATTGGAAAAGAAGTGGGGCCCGTTTGACGCAGAAGAATATAGAAAACAGGTAGACGAAGAAAGGTTGGAAAAGGAGAGGATTCATAATGAGACCTTCATTGGCACACCTACCATTTCAGAACTCATCAAGAAAATGTATTCCGATTATAAGGAATCTGTCCAACGCGATAGGACTGAAAATCCTCTAACTCACCCCTGACTTAAATTCTAAATTAAGTGTTTAATCTGCTACAAGCACATATTGAGAGAGCCTCTTTTGCAAAATTCTTCGGAAGCATTGTAACTTCTCAATAAGTTCTGGTATCATCGGACATCAGTCATTGCGAGCGACACGCGGCGCAAGCGCCTGCGCTGCGCGAGCGAAGCAATCTCCTTATTCTCAAGCAGAGACGTGGGTTTTTTGGTGATGACATAATTATTGCTTTTTCATTAAAAACAATGCGATATGTAGCATACAATT
The DNA here is from genome assembly GCA_013202725.1 of Desulfobacteraceae bacterium. Classification (GTDB taxonomy): domain Bacteria; phylum Desulfobacterota; class Desulfobacteria; order Desulfobacterales; family ETH-SRB1; genus Desulfaltia. The sequence continues at coordinate 704 of JABMRH010000074.1, read as the reverse complement.
AAAATCGGGAAATAACATATTGATATCCAATAGCACTTATTTATTTCTTAAGATTTAAAGGAGTTATGCCATGACGGCAACGACTGACAGAGTTACTGAAGAAGCCCTTTCACTTCCAGCAGACATACGTCTGAACTTGGTGGAGAAGCTCATAACAAGCCTCAATCTGCCAATAGATGAGGATATCGATCGCCTTTGGGCAGAAGAGGCGGAGCGTCGCATATCCCAAATCGAAGCTGGTGAGGTTAGGCTCGTCCCCGGCGAGGAGGTCTTCTCCAAAATCCGAGCAAAGTACGGGAAATGAGATTTTATTTCCATGAGGATGCAGAATCGGAGTTTGATATGGCTGTCGAATACTATGAAGACTCCCGATCTGGATGATTCATTCTCTGGATAAAGAGGCTAAGCGACTCGGTGTTCCCCGACAGTCAATCATCAAGATCTGGCTTGCAGAGAGATTGCAGCAAGCCTCGGCCTGATAGCATTTTCGTACCGATATAAATTCGAGTCGTTTGTATAAAACAAAGAGCCTTTGAATATGAACATACCTGACAAAATCATAAAATTGATTGAGACTTTCGATTATAACTTAGAAATGTACAAGAAAGGCTCATATAACGAAACTCAGGTGCGCCGCGAATTTATAGACCCGTTTTTTGAAGAATTAGGGTGGGATATTACGAATAAACAGGGCCATGCAGAAG